>DATJHD010000027.1:0-3786 GCA_035494275.1 Croceibacterium sp. | reverse complement strand
TGACAACTAGCTTGGTCAGCGTTGCTTCGGCTCGACCCTGCCGGACACAAGCGAGATGCCGAGGGAGCCGCACAAATTTGACCGCCACGTCGAGCAGAAGGTGTCCCGTGTGGGGAAGGGAGAACCGCACTCATCATCTTTTTGCGGAGCGAGCCATCACACGTTCCATCAATGTCCGGGTGAGATTTGGCGGCGAGGGCGATACGAGCTTTCGTCACATGGGCTTCGGCAAAGGTGCGACGATCGTGGCGACATGAACGGGAAGCACGATGATCTTGGTACCCACCGTGACGCGACGATACAGATCAGCGACATCTGCATTGGTCAGGCGAATGCAGCCGCTCGAAACCTTCGTTCCAATCGTCGACGGCGCATTAGTGCCGTGAATCCGGTAAACGGTGTTGCCGAGATATATGGCGCGGGCGCCGAGCGGATTGCCTTCGCCCCCTGCCACCCAACGCGGAAGGTAAGGCTGGCGGTCGATCATTTCTCGCGGCGGCGTCCAGTCGGGCCACTCCGCCATCCGGGTCACCGTCTGTGCGCCAGACCAGGTGAAGCCCTCGCGACCGACGCCGATGCCGTAGCGGATCGCCTTGCCGTTACCGAGGACGTAGTAAAGGTAGGTTTCGGCAGTATCGATGATGATCGTGCCGGCGGCGACGGGCGTCACGTAGTCGATGACCTGGCGCTTGAGATTAGGTGCAAGGCCCTCGTCGATTTCGCCCCCGTCAGCTGGGGCACGGTCTTGCGTCACGGCGGCAATTACCGGGCGCGCGCTGCTCGAATATGAGAGGGACACGGGAGACGCCGCGGCCGCTCCCGCCCAGCACACAGCGCTCAAGCAACCGGCCCAGGCGAGTACGGATTTTCGGATGATCATTGGAAGCCCCCTTGTGACCATGACAAGTATTATCGGGGGATATTGTTCCTTTCGGCTGTGTATTTAGGAGAGAAATAGGAGGTTTTTGTCAGACTATGTCTCACTGCATCAGTTGTTCTGCTGTATTCGTTCGTTTTTACTTGCCTCTGTATTTTATTTTACTGGAACTATTCTGCGTTACGCAGGTTGTCTCCGCAGGCGGACACGGGCGGAGGGACATCATGCATCGATCCATTTCGGATACGTCCAACATCACGAAATCGACCACTACGGTCGCGGCTGCCGCCCTGCTGGCGGCCTTCGCCGTCTTTGTGTTGCCGTCCGGGCCAACGGCCGAGGCGAAACCAATCGTCACGCATCTCGCCAATGCCGGTCCTCCGTTGGTCCAAGCAAAGAAAAGCCTTTGCGATCGGACCAACTGGCCAAACTACGAGCCCAGTTGTCTGTTTGATCTCAGGCGGTCAGGGGCCATCCCGGCAGTTCGGATCATCGCGCTGCGATAGCTGTTGGACGCTGCGTCAATTTGGGGCTGTTGCTGCAACGGCTCTCCACTTGTCCCGGCTCGTTAGCCGTCCGTGGTGGATGGAATTAACAATGATCATAAGGACCATCGCATCGTGTTTCTTGCCAGGACTCTGATTGTGGCCGCGCTCCTAAGCACAGCTTGCGCCACAACGGCGATGGCGGAGTGCCATATCGCTGACGCCAAGCTGGAAGAGGCGATCCTGCACAATCCGCATTTTCGCGGGCCCGCAAATCGTCAGGCCGTGCGCGATCTGCGCAGCCTGCGGGACGCCGCATTCACGCTTTGGTCGTATGGCCGCAATGATGATTGCGAACGTCTCGTTGAAAATATTCGCGAATTCATCGCGGGGCCAAACATGGGCTCGCTTGGCGGCAACGATGAGGAAGCGGCAAGTAAACAACTCAATGCGAGCGAGCCCAAGGTCCAGCACGGCGCTCCGCGAGGGCAGCGCGGCGATAAAAATGCGCGACCGCTTATCCGGATTGATGAACTGGCGCCCGGATTGAGGGCGGACGAGATTATCGGGACAGAAGTTCGAAGCTCTGACGACAAGATCGTTGGCGAAGTCCGGAATATTGTTTTTGGCACCAAGGATCGCAAGGATTACGCGATCGTCGCTTCAGGCGGTTTCTTTACACCTGGAAAAGACAGCATCGTCGTGCCAATCCAATCCCTCAAGGTCTCTCAGGAGCGGGACAGCTTTTTCCTCCCGATATCAAAGGACGCCCTGAAAACAGTTCCTCTCATGCCCGATCAAGACTATCGGTGGCTTTCGGATCAGAGCTGGCGGGCGCGAAACGATGCGATCTTTTCGATCCCGTGAACCACTTACGGCTTCAACAAACAGCAGCGCGGGGCCTAGCGGCTCCGGATGTCTGCCGGGCCGTGTCCGCGCCCCTTTCCAAAATGATTATAGAGATGGGTTTACGTCGGTTTCGGGCCAGCAGCGGCGGCGACCCTAAGTCGGCGTCAGGTCCGCTTTGTCCTGCTCAGCGGACGATAACGGGAACGATTGGCCGGAGGCGACTGCTGATCGCGGGGAAGATACGGTCGCCGGAGCAGCGCTCTAATGGCCCCCCGCCCCCGCCGCGACCGGCGCAGGGCGCTTCATCGTCACGCCGGCAACCGCAAGCACGGCGAACAGCACGGTGAGGATCAGGAACACGTCGGCGAAGCTCATCACGCTCGCCTGCCGGCGCACCATGCCCATCATCTGCTTCAGTGCCATCGCCTGCGCGTCCGAGCCGGCGAAGCGGTGCGTCAGGTTGTTCAGCGTCTCGACCGCGGGCCCGCGCGACCAGTTGACCGCCTCGTGCAGCCGCGCGAGGTGCAGGTCCATGCGGTCGTTGAGCACGGTGTTGATCACGGCGAGCCCGATGGCGCCGCCGAGATTGCGCGTCAGGTTGAACAGGCCGGAGGCGTTCTTGACGCGGTCGGGCGGCAGCGTGCCGAGCGCGGTGTTGGTCACCGGCACGATCGCGAACATCAGCCCGACGCCGCGGAAGATCTGCGGCCACAGCAATTCCCAGAAGTCCCAGTCCTTGGTCACGTAGGTCATCTGCCAGGTGCCGAGCGCGAACAGGACGAAGCCGCCGATCAGCACGTAACGCGGATCGAAACGCTGCGAGAACTGTCCGGCGAACGGCGCGGTGAGGAACATGGCGACGCCGGAGACGAACATCGTGTCGCCGATCATCAGCGCGTCGTAGCCGCGGATCTGCGCCAGGTAGACCGGATAGAGATAGGTCAGGCCGTAGAGCCCGATGCCGAGCACGAACGAGAACAGGCTGCCGAGCGCGAAGTTGCGGTTGGTGAAGGCGCGCAAATCGACGATCGGCGCTTTCGCCGTCAGGACGCGCACGAAAAACACGATTGCCGACAGCGCGGAGATCGCGGCGAACAAGGCGATGGTGCCGTCGTCGAGCCAGTCATAGCGCGGTCCCTCCTCCAGCACGTATTCGAGCGCGCCGAGGAACCCGGCCATGCTGAGGAGCCCCCACCAGTCGAAATCGTCGAGCAGCGAATAGTCCGGCTTGTCGAAGTCGATCAGCATCCAGGCGAGCGCCGTCACGACGATCCCCGGCACGATGTTGATGAAGAACAGCCAGTGCCACGACAGCGCGTCGGTGACGTAGCCGCCGATGGTCGGGCCGACCGTCGGCGCGAGCGTCGCGATGAGGCCGATGATCGGCGCCACCATCTTCTGCCGCGGCCCAGGAAACAGGAGATAGGCGCTGGCGAACACGGTCGGCACCATGCCGCCGCCGATGAAGCCCTGCAGCGCCCGCCATACGATCATCGAGCCGATCGACGAGGAGAAGCCGCACATCAGGCTCGACGCGGTGAAGCCTGCGGCGGAGATCGTGAACAGCATGCGCGT
>DATJHD010000026.1:0-5060 GCA_035494275.1 Croceibacterium sp. | reverse complement strand
CGCCATCCGCGCGCTCGCCGATGCCGAGGGGCGGCTCGCACTGAGGGTCACGCCGGGCGCGCGCGGGGAAAGCCTCGAGATCGGCCGGGGCGTACTGCTGGTGAAGGTCCGCGCCCGGCCGCACGATGGCGCGGCCAACGGGGCAGTGGTCGCGCTGCTCGCCGCAGCGCTCGGCGTGGCGACGTCACGCCTTCGCATGTTGCGCGGCGCAACTGGGCGCGACAAGCTCGTCCAGCTGCCGCCGGCCTAGGCGCTCACCAGCGCCCGCAGCGCCTCGATCCGGTCGGCCTCCTCCGCCGGCTTGTCCCAGCGGATGCGGCTGATGCGCGGGAAGCGCATCGCGAGGCCCGACTTGTGCCGCTTGCTCGCGTGGACCGAATCGAACGCGACCTCGAACACCAGGCTGCGATCGGTTTCCCGGACCGGACCGAAGCGATTGACGGTGTGATTGCGGACATACCGGTCGAGCTCTTTGAGCTCTTCGTCGGTGAAGCCGAAATAGGCCTTGCCGACGGGCAGCAGCTCGGCGCCGGCATCGGGATCGCCGTCCCAGCAGCCGAAGGTGAAGTCGGAATAGAAGCTCGAGCGCTTGCCGTTGCCGCGCTGGGCGTACATCAGCACGCAGTCGACGAGCAGCGGATCGCGCTTCCACTTGTACCACAGCCCGGTCTTGCGCCCGGCGAGGTAAGGGCTGTCCTTGCGCTTAAGCATCAGGCCTTCGATCGCCTCGTCGCGCGCGCCGGCGCGGATTTCGGCAAGCTGCCCGAAGTCGTCGGCCGCGATCACGGGCGAGAGGTCGAACCGCTCCGGCGGAAGATGCGGCATCAGCGCCTCGAGCCGTGCGCGGCGCTCGGTCCACGGCAAGACGCGCAAGTCCTCGTTGCCGAGAACAAGCAAGTCGTAAAGCCGCACGAACGCCGGGTACTCGGCAAGCATCTTGGCGCTGACCGTCTTGCGCCCGAGGCGCTGCTGGAGCGCGTTGAAGCTCGCCGCGCCGCCGCTCTCGCCGCCCTGGTGCGCGCCGCGCACCAGCAGTTCGCCGTCGAGCACGGCGGGCAGCGCGAGCGCTTCGACGAGCTCGGGAAACGATCCGGAAATGTCGTCGCCGGTCCGCGAGTAGAGCCGCGTCGCGTCACCGGCGTGGACGACCTGGACCCGGATGCCGTCCCACTTCCACTCCGCCACGTACTCGCCAAGATCGATCGCCACCTCGTCGAGCGCGTGCGCGAGCATGAACGGGCGGAACACCGGCACATCGTCGGTCCGCGGCGGCGGCGCGCCGTCGGCCGCCCAGGCGAACAGCGGCGCGAACGGCGGCTCGAGAGAGTGCCAATATTCCTCGACGTCCTCGACGGCGACCGCGAAGGCCTGGGCGAATGCCGTCTTGGCCAGCCTTGCCGACACGCCGATGCGCATGGCGCCCGTGGCGAGCTTGAGCAGCGCGTAGCGCCCGTTCGCGTCGAGACGGTCGAGCAGCCTTGCAAGCTCGGACATGACCGAGAGGCGAGTCATTCGCCCGAGCGTCTCGACCGCCTCGCCGACGCTCGGCGGCGGGATGGCGTCGCCATCGCCCTCGGGCCACAGGAGGCTGGCCGTTTCCGCGGTGTCGCCGACGAAATCGCGGCTCAGCACCCACAGCACGGGATCGACACGCTCCATCATCAGGTTGCGGATCGTGCTGGCCTTGACCGCCGGAAAGCCGAGCGCGCCGGTCAGCGCCGCCAGCGCCCAGCCGCGATCAGGATCGGGCGTGTGCTGCAGGTAGCGGGCGATGAGGCGCAGCTTCTCGTTGCGGCTGCGCGTGTAGACGAGCGCATCGACGAGGGCTGCGAACGCCTCCATCTAGTCGTCCTCGTCCTCGTATCCGACCAGCGCGAGCGCGCGCGCACGCCGCTGATTGAGCTGACACCAGCGCAGCAGGGCTTCCTCGCGGCCGTGGGTGATCCAGGTCTCGGCCGGGTTCACCTCCTCGATCGTGCGGGTGAGCTCGCCCCAGTCGGCATGGTCGGAGATGACGAGCGGCAGCTCGACGTTGCGCTGGCGGGCGCGCTGGCGCACGCGCATCCATCCGCTGGCCATGGCGGTGATCGGATCGGGCAGCCGGCGGCTCCAGCGATCGTTCAGCGCGCCGGGCGGGCAGATGACGATGCCGCCGCGCAACGCGTCCTTCGCATGATCGGACACGAGGCGCAGCTCGCCGAGGTCGACGCCGAACGCCTCGTACAGCCGGCACATCCGCTCCATCGCGCCGTGGAGGAAGATCGGCTCGTCGTGGCCGGCCGCGCGCAGCTCGGCGATCAGGCGTTGCGCCTTGCCGAGCGCGTAGGCGCCGACCAGCACGCAGCGATCCGGATGATCGTCGAGCGCCCGGCGCAGTTTGGCGATCTCCCCGGCCACGGGGGGATGGCAGAACACCGGCAGGCCGAAGGTCGCTTCGGTGATGAACACGTCGCAGGACAGGACTTCGAAGGGCGGGCAGGTCGGATCGGCGCGGCGCTTGTAGTCGCCGGTGACCACAACCCGTTCGCCGGCGCGCTCGAGCAGGATCTGCGCCGAGCCGAGCACGTGGCCCGCCGGAAAGAAGGTCGCCGCGACACCACCCTTGAGGCGGAGCGTCTCGCCGTACTCGACCGGTACCGCGCCTGCGCGGGTCTCGTAGCGCAGCTCCATGATCGCCAGCGTTGCGGGGGTGGCGATCGTCTCGCCATGACCGCCGCGCGCGTGATCGCCGTGGCCGTGGGTCACCAAGGCTCGCGCGACCGGTCGGGCGGGGTCGATCCAGCAATCGGCCGGGATCACATGGAGGCCGTTCGGCTCGGCGCGAATCCATGCGAAGGGGGCGGGCATGGCGACACAATGACGCGCAATCGCGCAGAGTTCCACCGCGGCCGGTGAACCGCCCCTTTCAGCTATCGAGTCGCCCGGCGCCGTACCTGTAGACGAGCTCTCCACCCAGCCAGCCGCCGAGGCCAAGGACGAGGGCGCTGGCGATGCTCGTCGCGAGACTTGCCGTCGATGGCCCGCCCTCGCCCGTCAGCGCGTCCCGCCTAAGGTACAACGCCGCGGCGTAGCCGAGCCAGGCGGTGCCGACCGCCGCCATGTGCCGCAAGGCGTGCGGGACCTGGGCGTCGGTCAGGCGCGAGAAGTCGTACAGCCCCGCGGCCATCGCCGCCAATCCGCCGACCAGCCCGCCGGCGATCAGCAGGGCGGCAAGGCGCGGCTCGGCCCACAGCCCGGCCAGCTGTCCGACGTCGACTAGCGTCGCGCTGAGCAGCAGGCCGAGGGGGAAGTGGACGAGAGCCGGGTGGATCGGATGCGCGGCCATCGCGGAGTGCCGGATCAGAACAGGCTGAACGCGCCGCCGGCCAGCAGAACGAAGCCGGTCACCGCGACGCCCGCATGGATCAGCACGACGGCCTTGGGCCCCGGCCGGTTGCGCACGTGAAAGGAGGCGAGGAAGAAGCCGCCAAGCGCGGCAATCACCAGCAACACCAGGGCAATCCCCGCGTGCGGCGCCACGGTTCCGCTGAGGCCGAACACCACGATCGCGGTCAGCACGAGGCCCGTCGCACCGAGCAGGGCGTGCAGCACCGACAGCGCCCATGGCGCCAGCTTCCCGCGCAGCACCGACGTCGCCAGCACCACTCCGCCAAGCGCGCCGATAGCAAAAACGATCACAGCCCATTGCAGCATCGCAACTCTCCTCCTGGTCAAGCCTGGCGAGGGGATGCGCCGCGGGCACCACTTTGTCAATATAGAGCATTACAAAGTTGTAAAAGTATGGCGTGCCGGTAGGATAAGGCCATGGAATCGCTCGATCCTGCGCACGGCGGCACCCGGGGCCGACTGCTCACGCTGCTGCTCCACGCGCCCTCGCCGCTGTCGGTCCCGGCGCTCGCCGTACAGCTCGGCATCTCGCGCAACGCGACGCACCAGCACGTAAGCGCGCTCGAGCGCGACGGGCTGGTCGAACGCGGCGCGCAGCTGTCGACCCGCGGGCGCCCCTCGCAGGGGTTCAGGCTGAGCGCGGCGGGCGAGGCGCTGTTCCCGCGCCAGTACTCGCTCATCGCGCGCAAGCTGATCGGCGAGCTCGCCCGCCTCGTGGCGCCCGACGTGCTGCCGCAGGCGCTGGCGCGCATCGGCCGCGACATTGCCGCCGAGGTCGCCCCGCGCCTGTCGGGAGGCGAGCCGGACGCCCCGGCGATCGCCGCCCTGATGCGCGAGCTCGGTTACGAGGCCCACCTCGCCGGAGCCGCGCACGACGAGGAGATCGAGGCGCACAACTGCGTGTTCCACGACCTTGCCATGCACGACCCGGGAGTCTGCGCCGTCGACCTCGCGTTGCTCGAGGCGCTTTCCGGCCGAGGTGTCGAGCATCGCAGCTGCATGGCGCGCGGCGAACGCTCGTGCCGCTTTGCCTTCACGGGTCCGGGGAAAGGGGGGCCCCGAGGCTGACGCCGCGGCGACGTCAGGTCTTGGCCTTGCCGGCGGAAGCCTTCCCGCGGTCAGCCTCTTCCTGCTTCTGCCACGCCGCGATCGCCGCATCGTAACGCAGGAAGCTTCGCGAGGCGGGCTCGAGGGCGATCGACAGAAAAAGGTGCGGGCAGGTGTCGGTCGCCTGCTGCGCCAACGTCAGCGCCAGGCCGCTCCTGGCAGTCCTGGGCGCGAGCGGCGCCTGCGCCGGTTGAGCGGCGGCCGGCGCAGGGCTTGCCACGGCAAGCCCCAGCGCCAGCTCGCCGGCAAGGTCAGGAAAACTTGCGCCCGGCAAGCGCGATCATTCCTGATCGCCGCCCTTGCCTTCCTCGACCGGGGCTTCCGGCTTCCTTTTCGCCGCCGCGGGCTTCTTCGGCTTGCGCTTCTTCGCCTTTGGCGGGGCCGGGGTCAGCTCGAATGCCAGCTCGGCGGCCTTCACGCTGACATGGACTTCGCCGCCCGAGGCGAGCTTGCCGAACAGCAGCTCTTCGGCGAGCGGCTGCTTGACCTTCTCCTGGATCAGGCGGGCCATCGGCCGGGCGCCCATCATCTTGTCGTAGCCGCGCTCCGCCAGCCAGTCGCGCGCA
>DATJHD010000025.1:0-3418 GCA_035494275.1 Croceibacterium sp. | reverse complement strand
CCACGCCGATTTGAAGAACGGCCGGCCGGCAAACGCGATGGCCGGAATGCCGATGGCCGCGCTGATCCAGTGGAACAGCTCACGCGTCGAACCTTCCGCGCCCGACCATACGCTGACCGAGAGCAGCATCACGTTCATCGTCGCAAAGCCGGCAACGGCGAGCGCCGGAAGTAGCGGGCGGGCGGCCGACAGGCGCGGCGCGAGCTCGTCGCGACGCGCCTGCGCTTCGTAGCCGAGGGTGGCGAGGGCGTGTTCCAGGTCATGCGCTGCGATCGAGGGGTCGTGGTCGACAGTCACCACGCGCGCCGACAGGTTGACCCGTGCCGAAGCCACTGCCGAAAGCTCGGCGAGCCCGCGCTCGATCTTGCTCATGCACCCGGCGCACCGCATCGACGGGACGGCGAGGACGGTGCGTTCGCGCGCCGGCTCGGGCTTGCGCAGCGCGGTCATCGAAGCTGCTCCTGCCGTCGCCAGAGGCGCCCGGCAGCGGCGATCGTCAGCCGCACGTCCCAGCGCCCCACAGGCAGCGCCTGGCGCGACAGGTACTGGCCGTTGGCGAGGCGTATGAACGTCAGCCCGCGGTCGGGCAGGGTGCCGAGCGGATGGCGGGCCTCGGCCTTCAGAACGGCATTCGCCGGAACGCCGGCGAGGGCCACCACCAGGCGCCCGTCGGGTCGCCAGGTCGTCACCGCGCTCCAGCCCAGCGCTTCCTCGGCCTTCGCCTCGTCGAGCCAGCGATTGTAATCCTGGCTGGCGACGTACGAGTTCTCGACCACCTCTCCGCCGAAAGTCGACCCGGCGAGCCAGGCGTTGAGCGAGTTCACCCCGATCACCGCGGCGAAGAACGCCAGCAGGATGGCCGCCATGTGCCAGCCGGTGAAGGTACGCTGCATCAATCGTCTCCCGGTGCGCTGAAGCGGGTTTCGGTCTTCGCCAACTCGGCCCGCCCGTCCCCGGAGGTGACCTCGAACTCGAAGTCTTGCGGCTCCGTGCCGGGAGGGGCGATCACGTAGACGCGCCGCGATGCCGTGGAGTCGGCGGGAACGGCGAGGGTCACCGCCCGGGCAGCGTCCTTGCGGGCCATCTCGTCGGTCCACATGGCGCCTGCGCGCAAGTCGTCGATCGCCACGCGCATCACGCGCGGGCGGCTTTCCATGTTGCGCAGCTTGAGGGTGTAGGAATTGCGGATGCTGCCATCGCTCATCAGCATGTACGGCGGGTTGCGGTCGGGCGCGGCGGAGATGCCGGTGTGGCTGCGCGTTCCGAGCGCGAACAGCATGGCGAGGCCGATCGCGCCCCAGACGGTGAAATAGACGATCGTCCGCGGACGCAGAAGCGCCTTCCAGGCCGGGCGCGGCCTCGCGCCGGCTTTCTCGCGTTCGGCATCTTCCAAGGTGATGTAGTCGATCAGGCCGCGCGGGCGGCCGATTTCTGCCATGACCTTGTCGCACGCGTCGATACACAGCGCGCAGGTAATGCAGCCGATTTGCGGCCCTTCGCGGATGTCGATGCCGGTCGGGCACACCGCGACGCACTGCATGCAGTCGATGCAGTCGCCGAACGCCTCGGGTTCCTTCATCGCCTTCTTGAGGCTGCCGCGCGGCTCGCCGCGCCAGTCCTTGTAGGTGACCGTGAGCGACTTCTCGTCCATCATCGCGCTCTGGATGCGCGGCCACGGGCACATGTAGATGCACACCTGCTCGCGCATGAAGCCGCCGAGGATGAACGTGGTTGTGGTCAGGATGGCGACGGTCACGTAGGCAACGGGAGCGGCGTGGCCGGTCCAGAAGTCGTGCGTCAGCGTGGGCGCGTCGGCGAAGTACATGATCCACGCGCCGCCGGTCCAGAAGGCGATGACGAGGTAGATCGTCCACTTGAACATGCGCCGGGCGATCTTCGCGGGTCCCCATGGCGCGGCATCGAGGCGGATGCGGGCATTGCGGTCGCCGTCAATCAGGCGGTCGATGTGCTGGTAGAGGTCGGTCCACACCGTCTGCGGGCACGAGTAGCCGCACCACGCCCGGCCCACCGCGCTGGTCACCAGGAACAGCCCGATGCCGGCCATGATCAGCAGGCCGGCGACGAAGTAGAACTCCTGCGGCCAGATCTCGATACCGAACATGTAGAAGCGGCGATGGGCGAGATCGACCAGCACCGCCTGGTCCGGGGCATAGGGCCCGCGGTCCCAGCGCAGCCAGGGCGTGACGTAGTAGATCGTCAGCGTGACGGCCATCATCGCCCACTTGAAGCGGCGGAAAGGGCCGTCGACCCGCTTGTTGTGAACGGTCTTGTGCTTCTCGTAGAAGGAGATGTCGATCGTGTCAGGGTGCCGCATCGGCCTGTGCCGCCGGGGCGGCCTCCACGAAGTCCTCGCCGCCGCCCAGCGAGTGGACGTAAGCGGCCAGCATCTTGATCGTCACCGGGTCGAGGCGGCGTCCCCAGGCCGGCATCGTGCCCATGCGCGGGTTGGTGACCTGCGCGATCACGTCCTGCCGGGTTCCGCCGTAGAGCCAGATGGCGTCCGACAGGTCGGGAGCGCCGACCGCTCGCGTCCCCTTGCCGGCGGGGCCGTGGCACACGGCGCAATTCTGCTCGAACAGCTGCGCGCCGCCCGCGTTGTCCCGCGCCTTGCCCGACAGGCTGAGGACGTGGTCGGCGACCTCGCCGATCTGTTCGGCGGTCAGGATGCCGTCACGTCCAAAGGCGGGCATTTGGCTTTGCCGGGTCTGCCCGTCGGACGGATCGCGCGCGCCGTGGGTAATGGTCGTCTGGATGGTCGCGAGATCGCCGCCCCAAAGCCAATCGTCGTCGTTGAGATTGGGATAGCCCAGCGTCTGGCTGCCGGCTGCGCCGGATCCGTGGCACTGGACGCAGTTGACCTTGAACGCGGCGCGCCCGCCGGCGACCGCCGCCTGCATGCGTGCCTGGTTGTCGGCCAGGTGCTCTATCGGCACCCCGGCGATGGCGTTGAGCATCGGGGCCATCTCGGCCTTCTGCTCGCTCGTCTCGCGCGCCAGGTCGGCACGGCTCGTCCAGCCGAGCGCTCCCTCGCTGCCGCGATGGATCATCGGCCACGCCGGATAGAGCGCAACGTAGCCGAGCGCAAAAACGATGCTGGCGTAGAACGTCCACAGCCACCATCGCGGCATGGGTGTGTCGAGCTCCTCGATGCCGTCCCATTCGTGACCGACGGTCTCGGTGCCGGTCGGCTGGTCGATGCGCCTATTCGCCATCGTCGTCGTCCTTGAAGATCATGTGAGCGGCGGCCTGGTTTCGGTCACGATGGCTCGGCCGGAAGGGCCACAGCGCGCACGCGATGAAGATGAACAGCATGGCGAGGAGCGCCCAGCTGTCGGCGAAATGGCGCAGCGCCTCGTAAGGGGAGTGCCCGCTCACCGGCCCTTCTCCGTGGCGAGGT
>DATJHD010000024.1:0-5073 GCA_035494275.1 Croceibacterium sp. | reverse complement strand
CGCGCGACCTTGCCGAACGCAACCCGCTCGGCATCTACGTCGACGACAGCGGCGCCTACACGGCGCAGCTCTATTGGCAGTTCTTCAAGTGGTGGCTGCCGATCGCCGGGGCTGCGAGCCTGCTGGCGCTTGCCTGCATGTTCCTCAATCGGCCCGCCGACTAGCCCTGCTCGAGGATCGTCTCGGTGTGCAGGGCGCATTTCCAGGCGCGGCCGTCGCGCACCCAGGCCGTGCTGTCGGCACATTCGAGGTCCATCGGCTCGCCTTTCAGCTCGCCCTTCTGGTGGACCCTGTAGGCGACCACCGCGGTGTCCTCGCCGGGGAAGATCACCTTCACGTCGCTGAACTCGAACGTGTCGAGCGTCCATTCCCCGTCGCTCATCATCTGGCTGTACTTCGCGGGGTCGATCCGCATGGCGCCGCTCGGCCCGGTGATCAGGCACTCGTCGGCGATCAGCGCGCAGGCCTTGGCGGTGTCCTTGTCCACCAGCGCCTTCCAGAACCGGGTTTCGAGATCGACGATCGTCTGCGTGCTGTCGGCCATGCGCTCCTCCTTCGCATGGGGTTAAATTCATCCGTGGCGGGCTGGGTTCCCTGCAGGGCGGGGCGTTCACTTGCCGTGGAGAGGCGAAATGCCTATCTTCGCGGGCATGGCCATTCGCGAAATTCTAGAGGTGCCGGACCCCCGGCTGAAGACCGTTTCAAGCGCCGTCGGGACGTTCGACGAGGGGCTGAAGGCGCTCGCCGCCGACATGTTCGAGACGATGTACGCGGCCAAGGGCATCGGCCTCGCGGCGATCCAGGTCGGCGAGCCGATCCGCCTGCTCGTCATCGACCTGCAGGAGCCCGACGAGGAGGCCGAGCCGGTCGAATGCGACCATGGCGGCCATCACCACACTCACCAGCCGATCAAGCACGATCCGCGGGTGTTCGTGAACCCTGAGATCCTCGAGCCCGCCGAGGAGCTGAGCACCTACCAGGAGGGTTGCCTGTCGGTCCCCGAGATCTATGCCGACGTGGAACGTCCGAAGACCTGCCGCGTCCGCTGGCAGGACCTCGACGGCAACTTCCATGAAGAGGTAATGGAAGGCATCATGGCGACGTGCATCCAGCACGAGATGGACCACCTCGAGGGCATCCTGTTCATCGACCACCTGAGCCGGTTGAAGCGCAACATGGCGCTGAAGAAGCTGGAGAAGTTGCGCAAGGCGGCCTGACGTCTTGCCTCAGGATCCGGGCATCGCCTGAGCTTCCAGCACCTTAGGATCGCTCGCCAGGCGATAGAGATACGCGCGCCGCTCAAGGCTTCCGGCCTCCAGCTTCTTCAGCCGGCGCGCCTGGGCCCTGGTCAATTGAAACTTCACGTAGCCGCGCTCGGTCAGGCATCTCTCAAGCTCGCCTTGCAGGATCCTCGCCGCCCGGTCCCATTGCACCTCCGGCGCGGCCAGGTGCAGCGCCCGCTGGATGCTTTCGGAGTCGCTCCAGTTGTCGATCCGCCGGGAGGCAACCACGAGCGCCTCGGCAGGTGCGGTTCCCGTGAGGTCGACAGCCGCCGCCCGGTGCCCGCAGGTCGCCGCATCGATCCAGTATTGGCGCGGTGGCGGACGCGAGGGACAGGGAAAGGCTCTAGCGCATGGGAACCACGTCCCCGAACGGCGAGGCGTTTCCCTTTATCACGAGGCAGGCGGCTGCGATACCGTCGCATCGGACAAGCGAAATTACCTCAATCCTTGCCGATTTCGCGCCAGCTCTTCTCGTGGACCTCGACGCCGTATTTCTTCGCGGCGGCCTTGATCCGCTTCCAGGCGGCGTCCCGCTCGTCGTCGCTGACGCCTTCGACCTGGTTGAAGCGGGCGATCGCGTTGCGCACGTGGCTGGCGTCTTTCAAAGGCTCCTTGCGCTGCTCGGGAAAGGCGAACTTGTCCTCGTCGAGTTCGTCGCGCTGCTTTTCATTGAGTTCGGACATGAGATCTTCTCCTGATCAGGCCGCGCCGTGCTCGAATGGGCTGACCTCTGCGTCGGCGTGGACCTCGTCGTTGAGGCCTTCGAGCGCCGTGCGGCAATCTGCAGCACATTCGCGGCACATCTGCGCGCAACGGCGGCAGTGCGCCTCGTCGTGCCTTGCACATTCCAGCTCGCAGATCTCGCAGGCGTGGATGCATGTCGCGAGCATCGTGCGGATCAGCTGGCGGTTCTCGCCGGTCCGGCGGGTGGCGACGCGATAGGTCGCCTCGCACACGTCGGAGCAGTCCATGCATGTGCGGATGCACTGGCGCATGTCCGTGTCCTCGGCCGAACAGGCATCGGCGCAAGAATTGCAGATGGCGGCGCAATACATCGCGTGCTTGACCGCCTGGCCCAGCGCCCCGTTGTAGCCCGAGCCGACTTGCGGGTGCTCGGAAATCATCTTCTCGATCGACATGCGGCGCTCCTTTCCTGTGGGAAGGGAGCGCCGCAGCGGCTTGATGGTTCCAGCTCTAGGCGGTTCGCGCGCCGATGCGCGGCACCAGCAGGAACGCCGCGAGATACAGCAGGCCGACGACGATCAGCAGGTTCTCGTAGCCGAGGAACAGCGCCGAATATTCAAGGCACCCGCCGACGATCGTGCCAAGCAGGTTGATCGCGAACGCCTCCTGCGAGTCCCCAGCTTCGCGAAAGCGCTTCGAAAAGGCGACGTTGGCAAGGTAGATCGGCAGGAACGCCAGCAGCGTCGCGGCGACGAGGCGCGGCCAGAACGACAGCGGCAGCAGCCACTCCGGCCGCACAACCCACGCGAGCGCCAGCGCGAGGACGATCCCGCCGTAGACCACCGGCAGCGGCGGTGTCCTGAACTTGCGCGTGGTCTCGACCGCGGCGAGCACGATGAGGAGGACGCCGGCGAACACCAGCGCGTTGACGAACCACGTGGTGCCGAACAGCATCGCGAACGTGGCGACGTTCTTGGTCTCGAGCAGCAGGAACGCCGCGCCCATGAAGAACAGGTCGGCATAAGGCCGCATCGCGCCGATCGAGCCGCCGAGCGAGATCACCGCCACGAGCGACGCGAGCAGAATAAGCGCCAGCGTGATCGAGTAGAGCGGCGGGAAGACGCCCCCCTTGAAGTACAGGAACGGAGCGTTGTCCGTCGCAGGCGCGATCACCACCTGTCCCGGCGTCGGCGACCAGGTGGTCCTGCACTGCTGGTCGGACGGGGTCATCCCCGCGCTGATCACCGCCTGGGCGCCGGCGTAAGTGTCGATGCACGGAGGATGCCCGAACGCCGCCGCGACCGTGCCGGCGAGCCGATCGATGAGCCAGGTTTCGCGATAGTAGTTGTACATCGCGAAGGCGCCGTGCGGCTTCAGATGGCGGCGCACCGAATCCATCGCCTGCTTCGTGAACAGGAACGATTCGAGGCGGATCTGCGACGCGCCGCTGACCAGCGTCAGCGAATCGGGCAGCGCGAACAGGATGAGGTCGTACTTCCTGCTCGTGCTTTCGAGAAAGGCGCGCCCGTCATTGACGTGGCGGGTGACACGCGGATCGGCGTAAGGCCGGTCGGTGTTCTGCCGGGCGCCGATCTCGAGGATGCGCGGGTCGATATCGACCGCATCGATGTGTTTTGCCCCTTCGAGCAGGGCGATGGCGACGTCAGAGCCGGAGCCGGCGCCGACGATCAGTACATCCCCGTTCACCTTGCCGGGAAGCCGCAGGTAGGGCGTCTCGTAAATCCGTTCCGCCTGGCCGATCTTCCACTTGGCGGGCGCCATCAGCTGGTGCGGCACGCCGTTGACGCTGATCATGAGGAAGCCGTCACCGGCCGCGCCGCGCGGCCTTTCCGTCGTCACCTTGTAATAAGGCGACCAGCTGACGCCGGGCGTGGCGGTTTCGTGGATCAGCATGCCAAGCAGCACGACCGCCCACAGGCCGCCCACCAGCCGGCGATTGGCCTGGCTGAGGACGAGGTAGACGAGCACGGCGATCGCTCCCCAGACGACCGACGGCGCGCGCAGGAAGCTCAGCAGGCTGAAGACGACGATGCCGAGCAGCGATCCCAAGAGGTCGAAGCGATAAGCGACGAGCGGCTTCAGCCGCGCGAAACAGCGGCCCACGACCTCCGCCGGTCCGGCGAGGATCACCGCTACGAGCACGAACACGATCGGCAGCGCCACCCACGCCGGCGGACCGCGCACGGCAAGGGCGGTGAAATAGATCACGTCCGAGCCCGCGCGCTGGATCGACACCGGGAACGTGAGCACCCCGGCCACGAGGATCGCGAGCAGCGGCAGCGACAGCGGCCAGATCGACCAGCCCTTGCGGCTGATCAGGAACCCCGCGCCGATGCCGAGGAAGGAGCCGAGCAGGACGAAATTGGAAAAGTACGACAAGTGGACGATGTTCGCCCCCAACCAGCGGATCAACGCCAGCTCGAGGAACAGCATCAGGAAGCTCGCCAGCAGCAGGCGCCGGATGGTCGCGCGCTCCGTCGGTTCGGCGGGCGCAGAGCCTGCCGCGGCGCCCGGCCCGGTCGTCGCACCTGCCGCCGCCGGGCGTTCCCCCTTATTCAATGCCGTCCTCCCTGATGTTTGCGCGCCGTCATACAGACGACCGAGCGCATGGGCTATCGCGCCCGCAGGAGCGCGCCAATCTTTTCCATAGGATATTTCGGGCGCCTGCGCCGCCTTGCGAGAAGCGCGGGGCGGCTACTCGTTCTGCAGCGCGAGCGACGAGGACGTGGCGGTGGACGCCGCCGGCGCTGCGCGGTCGCGCGCATAGGGATCGTCACCGATCGCCAGCCGGCCGTTGTTGGCGCTCGCGGTCAGGTAGACGACATACACCGGGACCGGCTGCGGCAGGTCGAGCTTCTGCTCGGGCGCGTCGGACGACATGTCGATGTCGTTGGTCTGCAGCAGCCACATGCCGAGCTTCTTCGCGTCCTCCAGACGGATGCAACCGGCGCTGAGCTGCCGGTTGTCCTTGTCCATCAGGTCCTTCTCCGGCGTGTCGTGGAGATAGATCCCGTAAGGATTGGGGAACTCGTACTTGATCGTGCCCATCGAATTGCGCGGGCCGGGCTTCTGGCGAACGTGGACG
>DATJHD010000023.1:0-10521 GCA_035494275.1 Croceibacterium sp. | reverse complement strand
ACAGGCGTTCGGCGGGCATGGGTGACAGATAGGGGCGAGCGTCGCTAAGGGGAAGCCATGGCGCCGCCGCAAACGCTCACCATCCGCCGCCCCGACGACTGGCACGTGCACTTGCGCGACGGCGACAGGCTGCGCGCGGTCTTGCCATACACCGCCCGCCAATTTGCCCGCGCGATCGTCATGCCGAACCTCTCGCCGCCGGTGACCGACGCCGGGGCGGCCATGGCCTATCGCGAGCGGATCCTTGCGGCCCTGCCCGAGGGCGCGGGCTTCACGCCGCTGATGACCTGCTACCTCACCGATTTCACCGACCCGGACGATCTGGCGCGCGGGTACGAGGAAGGCGTGTTCACCGCGGCCAAGCTCTATCCGGCCAACGCAACGACCAATTCGGCGCACGGCGTGACGGACATCGCCCGCATAGCCGACGTCCTCGAACGGATGGCCAGGATCGGCATGGTCCTGTGCGTCCATGGCGAAGTGACCGATCCGGAGATCGACGTGTTCGACCGCGAGGCTGTATTCATCGACCGGGTCCTCGCGCCCCTGCTGGAGCGGCTGCCGGAGTTGCGCGTCGTGTTCGAGCACGTGACCACCGCGGAGGCGGTGCGGTTCGTCGAGGATTCGCCCCCCAACATCGCCGCGACGATCACCCCGCAGCACCTGCACATCAACCGCAACGCGATGCTTGTCGGCGGCATCCGACCGCACGCCTATTGTCTCCCCGTCGCCAAGCGAGAGAAGCACCGGCAGGCGCTGCGCAAGGCGGCGACCTCGGGCTCGGCCAAGTTCTTCCTTGGCACCGACAGCGCGCCGCACGCGCGCCACGCCAAGGAAAACGCCTGCGGCTGCGCCGGCATCTTCAACGCGCCGTTCGCCTTGGAGAGCTACCTCACCGTGTTCGAGGCGCAAGGGGCGTTGGACAGGTTCGAGGCCTTTGCCTCCGAGCACGGCCCCGATTTCTATCGCCTACCGCTCAATCAAGGCACCGTTACCCTCGTCCATGAGCCTTCGGACGTGCCGGACGAAATCGATGGCGTGGTGCCGTTCCATGCCGGCGAGATGCTCGACTGGAAGCTCGCCTAGGCGACCGGGTTCAGCGCCTCGCCCTTGGTGCCGCGCAGGATGTCCCACACGAACAACGCGACGGCGCACCAGATGACCACGAAGCAGGCGAATTGCGCCGTGTTCAACGCCTCGTGGAACACCAGCAGGCCGAGCAGGAACACGACCGTCGGCGAGAGGAACTGGAAGAAACCCATGACCGTGTAGGGCAGGCTGCGCGCGGCGAAGGCGAACATCAGCAAGGGACCTGCGGTCATCGGGCCACTGAACGCGACGGCGGCGGCGACAACCGGGCCTTGCGCCAGCGCCGAGCCACCGGGACCGAGCGCATACCATGCGGCCAGCCCGACGGCGAATGGGCCAAGGATCAGCGATTCGATGGTCAGGCCCGCCAACGGACCGGCGCTTACCGTCTTCCTCAGGAGTCCGTAGAGCCCGAAGGTGATGGCCATCGACAGGCTGACCCAGAGGGTGGTCAGCGCCCCTGTGGCGAGGACCGCCACGCCGCACGCCGCGAGCGCTGCGGCGGCCCATTGCAGGCGGGTCATCCGCTCGCCGAGCACGGCCAGCCCGAGCAGCATCATCAGCAGCGGCAGCACGTAGTAGCCGAGGCTGGCGGCAAAGACGTGCCCGCTGTTGATCGCCCATACATATAGGAACCAATTGACGGCGATGAGTGTGGCGCTGGCGAACAGCGTCAGCACCGCCTTGCGATCCCGCAGCACGGCGCGCACTTCGCCGGCGACGCCGCGCCAGGCGATGATCGCCCCACACAGGGGCAACGTGAACAGGATGCGCCAGGCAACGTACTCCTCGGCCGGCACGCTCTTCACCAGATGCAGGTATAGCGGCATGGCGCCCCAGATCGCGTGCGTGCCGAGCGCGGCGGCGAGCCCCATCCGGTCGTAATGCTGCGCCGTTCCGCTCATTTTCGGACCGTTAGGCGGCCCGACGGTTATCAGCAAGCGGTCGATTTACCAGAATAGATAAGTAATTTCAATTATTTGATTATTCTGACAACCTCGTTGGGCGTCCGTTCAGGAAAAGACGCCTAAACCTGAACACTCACAGACGAACAGAGTCCTATAAGGAGTCGCAACATGAAAAACCTCATCCGCAACAGCGCCCTCGCGCTCGCCGCCGCCGGCATGACCGTTTCCATCCCTGCCGCCGCGCGCGACCATGGCCATCACAGCCGCTACGAGCAGACCTATCGCGACCGCTACGGCTACGACACGCGCTATTACGGCCGCAACTATCACTCCGAGCGCGGATACTACAACGCTCGCAGCTGGCGCGGCAATGACGGCCGGTATTACTGCCGCAAGAGCGACGGCACGGTCGGCCTGGTGGTCGGCGCGGCCGCCGGCGCCCTGCTCGGCCGCGCGGTCGACGGTGGTTACGATCACACGCTCGGCACTGTCATCGGCGGTGCGATCGGCGCCCTGCTCGGCAAGAGCGTGGCGCAGCACGACACCTGCCGCTGAGGCACGAACACGGGCCGCGCCTTCCCTGTTGGGCGCGGCTGGTGCGGGGCCTTCGCGGTCATGATAATCGAGGGCCACGCCGAGGCGTCCATGCGCAAAGCCGCATCGGCGCCTCGCTTCCGTTTTGCGGCGAGGCAACCCTATCCCGAAACGGGACGCAACTTGCGTTAGCTGACCCAGGTCGACACGATCTCGCTATCAGGCGAAGAATCCGGCAACAGTTCTTGCCCTAAGGAGGTTCGCGATGGTCCGTCGATCTGCCCTTGTGTTAGCTGGTGCGCTCCTGGTGTCGGCTTGCGGCACGAAGAGCCAGCAGCCGGCCCAGCCCGGCAACGACGACGCGGCGATGGCCACGGCACTCGGCAAGCCGATCACCACCGATCCCGACCTTGCCGGAGAGAATGGCGCCAATGCGGCCGCCTTCGTGCCTTCCGCCGACGGCACCGTGCCCACCATCGACATGTCGCCCGAGGCGGTGAACGCCGCGCGCGCCGCGGCGCTCCAGCTGGTCGGCGGACCGGGGGCAATGAAGAAGGCCCCCGACGCCGCTCAAATCAACGGACCACTGCCGCAGGATTCGGCGCTCACCGCCGCCGCTCGCGCCGCAGCCAGCCCGGGCGGGCAGGGCGATTGCGCGGCCAAGGCGCGCTACACCACTCAGTGGGCGGCGAAGCTGCCGGACGCGTTCCCGGTCTATCCCAGGGCCGCCGTGCAGGAGGCCGCCGGGACGGATGAGGGTGCCTGCAACCTCAGGGTCATCAACTTCACCACGCCGGTGCCGTTGCCCGAGGTGCTCGACTTCTACTTCACGAAGGCGAGCAGCGCCGGCTTCTCCGCGCAGCATGTGCGCGAAGGCGGTGACGACGTGCTCGGCGGCACCAGGGGAAGGGCCAGTTACGTCGTCTATGCCCGCAAGCTGCCGAACGGCGGCACCAACGTCGATCTCGTGACCAGCGGCGGCTGACGGTTACCGCGGCTTTCGCCGCCGGTCTTCGCGGAAGCCGACGCCGAGGCTGGCGCGCGGCTGCTCCATTTCCGTGCTGGCGACCGGATAAGAGCAATAGTCGGCAGCATAATACGCCGCCGGGCGATGGTTCCCGGAAAGCCCAATACCGCCGAACGGAGCGGCCGAGCTGGCGCCGTTGGTCGGTCGGTTCCAGTTGACGATCCCGGCGCGGATATTGGCCCAGAAACGGTTGTAGTCCTGCGGGTTCCCGCCGATCAGCGAGGCCGACAGGCCGAAGCGCGTGTTGTTCGCCTCGGCCATCGCCTCCTCGAAGCTGTCGACCTTGATGACCTGCAGCAGCGGCCCGAACAGCTCGACGTCGGGCCTTTCCTCCATCGCCGTGATGTCGATAATTCCCGGCGTGACGAACGGCAGCCCGTCGCGCGGGCGCGTCATGTGGGCCAGCGCCGTGCCGCCGTTCGACATCAGGTACAGGAAGCTCTCGGTCAGCTGGTCGGCCGCCTGCATGTCGATCACCGGGCCCATGAACGGTGCGGGCTCCTCAAACGGGCCTCCGATGATGATTCGACCCGTGAGGCGCTTCAGCTCGTCGATCGCCTCGTCGTACAGGCCGGCCTTGACGATCAACCGGCGGGCGGCCGTGCAGCGCTGGCCCGCGGTGGTGAAGGCGGATTGCACGACGAGCGTCGCTGCATCGGAGATTTTCGGGGTGTCCCACAGCACGATGGGATTGTTCCCGCCCATCTCGAGCGCGACGATCTTGCCGGGCTGCGTGGCGAGCTTGCGGTTGATGGCGATGCCCGCCTGCGCCGAGCCGGTGAACAGCACGCCATCCACCCCGGGATGGGCGACGAGCGCCTTGCCTTCGTCGGGGCCGCCGATCAGCACCTGGGCGAGATCGTCGCCGACGCCGGCCCTGTTGAAATACTTGATCAGCTGTTCGCCCACGGCCGGCGTCTTCTCGCTCGGTTTGAAGATCACCGTGTTGCCGGCGATCAGTGCAGGAACGATATGCCCGTTGGGCAAGTGGGCCGGGAAATTGTACGGACCGAGCACCGCCATCACCCCGTGCGGCTTGTGGCGCAGCGCGGCGGAGCCCTGCAGCGCGCTGTCGAGCTTTCGCTGGCCGGTGCGCTCGGCATAGGCACGGATCGAGATCTCTACCTTTGCGATCACCGCCTCGACTTCGGTGCGCGCTTCCCACAACGGCTTGCCGGTCTCCCGCGCGATCAACTCGGCGAACCTGTCCTGGTCCTTGCGCACTTCATTGGCGAAGCGACGAACGATCTCGATGCGATTGGCGAGCGGCTGCGCGGCCCAGGCCGGCCACGCCCGGCGCGCCCGCTCGACGGCGGCGTCGACATCGCCGGGCTTGCCGCGCCACAGCTCGGCGCCGGTTGCCGGCTCGGTCGAAACGAGCACGTCTTTGCCTGTCGGGTCCGCGGAAATCGTCTGGGTTGCAGCCATCATGCGCCGGACAAATAGACGCGGGCAGCTGACCACGCCACCCCGCCAGACGGCTTATATCGGGCTAAGCTTGTGACCCGCGGGCCGGGGCGGCTCGCCCAGCGCGGCGCCCATCCGCCGCACGGCGGCAACCTTGTCGTGGAGCGGCTGCCAGTCGTCACGCTCGGCGATGGCCGACCAGATCGCTTCCACCTCGTCGATGAGCATCGCTTGCGGCTGCGCTTTGGACCAGTAGGGATCGTCGCACGCGAGCGCCTCATAGCCGGCCAAGGCGTCGGCCAGTTCGCCTGTCGCGGCGCGCGCTCCTCGGTGGCGGAAGAAGAATTCGTCGGGGCCGATCGCGCCCTCGCGCATGGTCTTTTCGGACGCGGCAATCAGCGCGCCGTCCGCCTCGAGCCCGCGGCTCGTGACGCCGAGCCGCCAGCAGAACCGCCGGGTCATCGCCTCGGCGTAGCAGTTGCCGAAGCGGTTGAATGCGGCGACCAGCGGCTCGGCGTCGCAGATGCGCCTCAAGGCGATCGCCAGCTGGCCGAGGTTCCAGCGAATGGCCTCGGGCTGGCGGCCGAACGCATAGAGTCCCCCGTGATCGAAATAGGCGGCGGTAAAGCTCGGCTGCCACTGCGGCAACCAGCGCCACGGCCCGTAGTCGAAGCTCTCTCCGGTGACGTTCATGTTGTCCGAATTGAGCACTCCGTGGACGAAGCCCGCAGCCATGTAGCTCGCCGCGAGGTCCGCCAGCCGCTCGACGGCCTGGTGCATCAGGATCGCCGCCGGCTGCTCGCGCCCGGGAGCGTCATCGGGCGGCCAGGGCCCGGGAAATTCCCTGAGGCAGTAATCGATGAGTTGGCGCATGTGCTCGTCCTCCCCGAGCACGGCGAGCCGCTGGAAGGTGCCGATGCGGATGTGCGAATGGCTGAGTCGCACCAGCACGGCCGAGCGGGTGGGGGACGGCTCGTCGCCGCGAACGAGTTCCTCGCCGGTTTCGATCACCGAGAAGGTCTTCGAGGTGTTGACCCCGAGCGCCTCGAGCATCTCGGTCGCGAGGATTTCCCGCACCGCGCCTTTCAGCGTCAGCCGCCCGTCGGCCGTGCGGCTGTAGGGGGTGAGGCCACTGCCCTTGGTGCCCAGGTCGAGGAGCCGATCGTCGGCGTCGCGCACCTGGGCGAACGTGAACCCGCGCCCGTCGCCGATCTCGGGGTTGTACACCCGGAACTGGTGCCCGTGGTAGCGCAGCGCGAGCGGCCGCGCGATGTTGTCGGCGAGCGGCTCGAAGCGGCCGAAGTGAGCGACCCACTCATCGTCGGTCAACTCCGCGAGGCCGACCGCCCGGTCCCATCGGGTGTTGCGGAAGCGCAGCTCGTGCATCGGGAAGAGGGCCGGCTCGACCTCGTCGGCAAGCCATTCGGCGAGGGCGAGAATTTGCGGATCGGCGCGGTAGGGGGTGACTTGCGGTTCGGCACGCATCTGGCCAATAGTGGGCGCGCGAAGGCGCGGGCGCAACTCCGAGGGACTTGACAGCGAATGGCCGGACCGGCCTTTTCCGATGGCGAGTGGCAGAGTGAGGAGGGCCTCACGCTCCATTATCGCGATTATCACGGCGGTAAGGGCCGCCCGCCGCTGTTGTGCCTTCACGGCCTGACCCGCAACGCGCGCGATTTCGAGCCGCTGGCGGAGCGGTTCGCCGGCGAATGGCGGCTGATCGTCCCGGAGATGCGCGGGCGCGGGCAGAGCGAATACGCGCGGGATGCGGCGAGCTATAATGTCGATACCTACGTCGCCGACGTCGTGGCGTTGCTGGACAAGCTTGGTTGCGGCCCGGTCGTCATCGTCGGCACCTCGATGGGCGGCCTGATGGCAATGGGCATGGCGGCGAGCTCGGCCTGGCCGATCGCCGCGGTCGTGCTGAACGACATCGGGCCGGACCTCGAACCAGCCGGGCTGGCGCGCATTCTCGAAACGGTCGGGCAGGGCGGCAGCTTCGAGACGTGGATGCACGCGGCGCGTCACTTGCGCGAACAATCCGGGTCACAACATCCCGGTTTCGACATCGGCCAGTGGCTCGCGTTCGCCAAGCGGGTGATGGTGGTCGGCGAGAACGGCCGCATCGTGTTCGACTACGACATGCGCATCGCCGAACCCCTGCAGGCGTCCGGGGGCAGGATGCCCGACCTGTGGGGTGCGCTGCGGGCCTTGTCGAGCATCCCCACGCTGCTCCTTCGCGGCGAGGTGTCCGACCTCCTCTCGCCGCAGACCGTCGCCAGGATGGAGGTGGAGCTTCCTCGATTGCGAGCCGTCACCGTGCCCGCAGCCGGTCATCCGCCGACGCTCGCCGAACCCGCGGCGCAGGAGGCCATCGCCACGCTGCTGGCGGAGGTCGCGTGAGCCGTCCGCACAACACGGTACCCCGCATCCTGCACATCCACTCCTCGTTCGATCCGGGGGGGAAGGAACTTCGCTGTGTGCGGCTCATCAACGCGTTCGGAAACGCGGCGCACCACGCCATCGTCTCCGGCGAGCCGGACAAGCGAGGCGCGGCCGCGCTGATCCGTCCGATGGTGGCGTGGGCCAAGTTCCCCTCGCTCAAGGGCAAGCCGTGGCTGTGGCGCCTCAATGCCATGGGCCGGGCGATGGCCGGCTACGACCTTGTGTGCACCTACAACTGGGGCGCGATCGACGCGGCGCTGGCGCACACCCTGTTCGCCGACGTCTATCGCCTCGCACCGCTGGTTCATCACGAGGACGGTTTCAACGAAGACGAGGCCGAACGGCTCAAGGGCTCGCGGAACTTCTACCGCCGGATCGCGCTCGGCCGCACCTCGGCCCTGGTGGTGCCGTCGCATCGGCTGGAGCAGATCGCGCTCGAAACATGGGACCAGGCGCGCAGCAAGGTGCGCCGCATTCCGAACGGCATCGACACACGCGCTTTCGCAAGGAAGGCGAGGCGCGATTTGTTGCCCGGTCTGGTGAAGCACAGGGGTGAATTCTGGGTCGGCAGCATGGCCGGTCTTCGCCCGGTGAAGAACCTGACTGCGCTGGTGCGAGCGTTCGCGCCGCTGCCCGAGCAGTGGCAGCTGGTGATCGCGGGCGAGGGGCCCGAGCGCGGGGCTATCATGGCCGAGGCGGAGCGTCTCGGCATCGAGCATCGCGTGCATCTGCCGGGCTTTGCCGGCGAACCGGCCAGGCTGGTTGCGCTGTTCGACCTCTTTGCCCTCTCGTCGCTGAGCGAGCAGTTCCCGATTTCGGTCGTCGAGGCGATGGCGGCCGGCCTGCCCGTCGTCGCGCCGGCGGTGGGCGACATCGCCGGCATGGTGGCTGAGCCCAACGCCCCCTTCATCGTTCCGGCGGGAGACGAAAGCGCGCTCGCGCGGGCACTCGAGAAGCTGGCCGGGGACCTACAGTTGCGGCAGGCGATCGGCGCGGCCAACCAGGCCCGTGCGCGCAAGGAGTTCGACGAGGCGAAGATGATCGAACGCTACAAGACCCTCTACTGGGGCCTTATGAACCGCCCGTTCGCTTAACACGCGGTTCACCTCGCCGGGGACACATCGCCAATCGGCAATTGAATTGCCCCGCCCTTCGTCTAAACAGCGCGCGCATCCGAACGAGCATAAAGACCGAAACCGCACGTGGCCCTAACACCCAGCTTACCGAACCGAGAGCAACGCCTCGCCGCCGAGCAGGACGTGCTCATGCGCGAGGTCGACGAGGCGGTTCGCCAGGACGAGGCGGCCGAGTTCGCGAGGCGTTATGGCAAGCTCGTCATCGCTCTCGTCATTCTCGCGCTGGCCGCATTCGGGGCCTGGCTGTGGTGGAAGGATCACCGCGAGGGCAATCTCGATCAAGGCTCCGAGCAGTTCGTCGAAGCCCTCGACCAGCTCGAGGCGGGCAATGTCGCCAAGGCCAGCGCGCAGCTTGCGCCGATCGCCCAAAGCGGGACCCCCGCCGCGTCGGCAGGAGCGAAAATGCTCGAGGCCGGAATCCTCGAGCAGAAGGGCGACAAGGCCGGGGCCGCCAAAGGCTTCTTCGCCGTGGCCGACGACGACAAAGCCCCGCAAGCCTATCGCAACCTCGCAACCATACGCGGGGTTTCGATCAACTTCGACACGATGGGGCCGCAGGACGTGATCGCTCGCCTGAAGCCGATGGCAGCGCCCGGCAATCCGTGGTTCGGCAGCGCCGGCGAGCTCGTCGCCCTGGCCTATCTCAAGCAGGGCAGGAAGGACCTCGCCGGTCCGCTGTTCGCATCGATCGCCAAGGACAAGGACGTGCCGCAGTCGCTGCAATCGCGGGCCCGGCACATGGCGGGCGTGCTCGGCTACGACGCGGTGACCGACGTTGACCAGGTTCTGGCCGAGTCACGCGTGCCCGCCGGGTCGGCGGGAGCTCCGGCACAATAATGGATGAGATGATGGGCGGGATCGGTTTGTCGGGTTCACTTCGTCGCGCGGCCGCCGTCGCGGCGCTCGCCGCGCTGGTGGGAGGGTGCGGCGTTATCGGCGGCAAGCACAAGCCGGTCACGCCGACGGTCGGCAACCGTACGCCGATCCTGTCGCACGTCGGCAACGACGTGAGCCCCGATCCGACCCTGGCCCAGGTCGCTGTGGTGTTGCCGCCCGCGCAGGAGAACAAGAATTGGACGACCGCCGGCGGCGAGGCCGACAAGAGCCTCGGGCACGTGGCGCTGGGCGACAGTCCGACGCTCGCATGGACGGCGCGGATCGCCGGCAGCAGCAACAAGGAGCGGCTCGCCGCCTCGCCGGTCGTTGGCAACGGGATGCTCTACGTGGTCGACACCACGGGCGCGGTGAACGCGTTCGACGCGGCCACCGGCGCCAGGCGATGGGTCTACCAGCTCACGGTCAGCAAGGACCTTACCAATTCCCGCTTCGGCGGCGGCGCGACCTTTCATGACGGCGTGGTCTACGCGACGAGCGGAGCGGGCGACGTGGTCGCCCTCGATGCCAGCACCGGCACCCAGAAATGGCGCGTCAAGCCGGCCGGGCCGCTGCGCGGATCGCCCACGGTCGAGTTCAACTCGATCTACGCGATGACGCAGGACAACCAGATCGTCGCCCTCGACGTTACCGACGGCCACATCGTCTGGCAGGATGCCGCCGCCAGCGGACAGCAGGGCGTGTTCGGCGTTGCCGCACCGGCCGCCGGGCAGAGCACGGTCATCGCCGGTTACAGCACGGGCGAACTGGTGGCTTACCGCTACGAGAACGGCCGCGTGCTCTGGTCGGACGCGCTCGCCCGGACGTCTATCTCGACCTCGGTGAGCACGCTGACCGACGTCGATGCCGATCCGATCATCGACAACGGCCGCGTCTACGCGCTCGGCCAGGGCGGCCGCATGGCGGCTTACGAGCTCGTCACCGGGCAGCGCATCTGGGAGCTTTCGCTCGCCGGCATCTCGACGCCGGTGGTCTCGGGCGAGTGGATCTTCACGCTCACGTCCGATGCGCGGCTGCTGGCCATCGCGAGGGCGTCCGGACGGGTGCGCTGGCTCACCCAGTTGGCCGAGTTCAAGAACGA
>DATJHD010000022.1:0-2506 GCA_035494275.1 Croceibacterium sp. | reverse complement strand
GTCGTCGTCTTCCTCGAGGTAGGCGATGGCAACCTTGGCGCCCTCGCGCGCGAACAGCACCGCGGTCGCCCGGCCGATGCCGCTGTCGCCGCCGGTCACGATCGCGACCTTGCCCTCGAGGCGCCCGGAACCGGGATAGCGCGGCTCCCAATCGGGCCGCGGGTCGAGCTTGCTCTCGTGCCCGGGCAATCCGGGCTCCTCGTCGATTTCCTCGATGTGCGCCTTGTCGACGGTGTTCTCGAGGGTGTCGCTGGCGTCGGCCATGATGGGCTCCTGCGTAAGGGGAATACGCGGGAGCAACCGCCCGAACGGCCGCGATGTTCCGCCGCTTGCGGTCAGCCGAGCCCGAGCGCGGCCTTGTAGGTGTCGAGGATCGCTTCCATCTCGCGCCGGTCGTCGGGCTTCATTTTGCGCAGGCGGACGATCTGGCGCATGATCTTGGTGTCGTAACCGACCGCCTTGGCCTCGGCGTAGACGTCGCGGATATCGTCGGCGATGCCCTTCTTTTCTTCCTCGAGGCGTTCGACGCGCTCGATGAGGAGGCGCAGGCGGTCGTCGGTCGTTTCGGCCATGGGTAAGCTCCGGCAGGTAGATGAGAATCGCTTGCCGGTGCGATAGCGGGAGCGCCCGGGCGGGTGAACCGGGTGGAAAACTTTTCCCGGTCCGGGATCGACCGCGAGCTGCGCGGGGAGCGGAGCGAACGGCGGCCGGGGTCGCGCGCGCCAATGGACGCGCGCCCATTTCAGGTGCCCTGGTTTCTGGCGATGCTCGCTTCCATCCGCGCCAACTGCTCCGGTGTCGCCTCGCCCTGATGCCTCGCCTTCCACTCGTCCATCGGCATGCCGTGGATGACTTCGCGCGCGGCGGCCTTGTCGCCTTCGTAGCCGGCCTCGCGAATCCAGTCGGCAAGGCAATTGCGGCAGAAGCCGGCGAGTCCCATCAGGTCGATGTTCTGCGCGTCGTGTCGATGGCGCAGGTGGCGCACCAGACGGCGGAAGGCGGCGGCGGCGACATCGTCGGGGATCGCGTCGAGCGGGTCGGCGGTTGCGGTCATCGGTTCATGTGTCCTTGTCTTGTCGCGCGGCTCTGGCATAGGCCCGCTGCGATGGCAAAACGCGAAGCGCTCAAGCTCGGTCCCCGCGGCCGCAAGGTCAAGATTCTCGCGACCCTCGGTCCCGCCAGCAAGGACCCGGCCATGCTCCGCCGCCTGCTGCTCGCGGGCGCCGACGCCTTCCGGCTCAACATGAGCCACGGCGAGCACGGCAGCCACGCCGAGGCGATCGCCGCCATCCGTAACCTCGAGAAGGAATTCGATCGCCCGATCGCGATCCTGTGCGACCTGCAGGGCCCCAAGCTGCGCGTCGGCACCTTCGCCGGCGGCGAGGCGCGGATTCCCCACGGCGGAACCTTCACGCTCGACCGCAACGAGGCGCCGGGCGACGCCACCCGCGTGTTCCTGCCGCACCCGGAGCTGTTCGCCGTGCTCCACAAGGGCCAGCGGGTGCTGATCAACGACGGCAAGATCCGCCTGCGGGTCGACCGCGCGACCCCCGACGCGATCGCCTGCACCGCCGAGATCGGCGGCGTCATCTCCGACCGCAAGGGCATCAACGTGCCCGATGCCGAGGTGCCGATCCCGGCGCTGACCGACAAGGATCGCCGCGATCTCGCCTTCGCGCTGGAGCACGGCGCCGACTGGATCGGGCTGTCGTTCGTGCAGCGGCCGGACGACCTTGCGGAAACGCGCAAGTTGATGGCGGGCCGCGGCTCGCTGTGCGCGAAGATCGAGAAGCCGCAGGCGATCAAGCGGCTCGACGAGATACTGGAGCTGGCGGATGGCGTGATGGTCGCCCGCGGCGATCTCGGCGTGGAGCTTCATCCCGAGGAAGTGCCGCCGCTGCAGAAGCGCATCGTCTATGCCGCGCGCAGTCTCGGCAAGCCGGTGATCGTGGCAACGCAAATGCTTGAATCGATGATCGAAAGCCCGGCGCCGACGCGCGCCGAGGTCTCGGACGTCGCCAACGCGGTGTACGACGGGGCGGACGCGGTGATGCTCTCGGCCGAAACCGCGGCGGGCATGTGGCCCGAAGAGGCGGTCAGCATGATGGACCGCATCGCCGTGCAGGTGGAGAGCGACGAGAGCTACGGCGCGCGCGTCCATTTCCACCAGCTGATCCCCGAGACGACCACCGCCGACGCGATCAGTCATGCCTGCATGACCATCGCCGAGACGCTGCCGATCAAGGCGGTGGTGGTGTTCACCGATTCCGGCTCGACCGCGCGCCGTGTCGCCCGAGAGCGGCCCAAAACGCCGCTGATGGTGCTGACCCCGTCGGTGCGCACCGCGCGGCGCGTGGCGCTTTTATGGGGCGCGCACCCGGTCGCCACGCGCGACATCGGCAGCTTCGAGGAAATGGTCGCCAAGGGCAAGCGCATGTCGCTGCGCCACGGCTTCGGCGAGGCCGGCTCGCGGCTGATCATGATCGCCGGCGTGCCGTTCGGCGTC
>DATJHD010000021.1:0-2435 GCA_035494275.1 Croceibacterium sp. | reverse complement strand
GGCCTCGAAGCGTGCATAGTACCCTGCTAGTTCCGGCTTACGGATAAATTCGGTCAGGCGAAAGCCCACGCGGGCAAATTCGCAGAAAAGCTCCTTGGGCGGAATGCCGTGCTGGCTGGTCGGCCGGTCGGCTTCGACGACGATCACGGCGCCGTCCTTCTTGAGGCCGGGGCGCAGGTGCCAGAGAAACGCATAGGGCTCGGTCACCTCGTGGTACATGTGCACCAGGAAGATGCGGTCGAAGCTGTGCTCCGGCAGGCCGGGATCGACTTCGGTGCCGAGCTTGATCGAAACGTTGTCGAGGTGCTCGGTTTCGACCCGGCTGCCGAGGCGGGCGAGCGCGTCGCGATCGATGTCCTCGGCGAGCACGCGGCCCTTCCTGCCGACCCGGTCGGCCAGGCGGACGGTGTAATAGCCCTCGCCCGAACCGATGTCGGCCACGGTCATCCCGGGCTGAATCATCGCCAGGTCCATCACGGTTGCCGCCTCGCGCCGGTCATCGCGCACCTGCTCGTTCGAGAACCCGTCCCCGCTGCGCGTCGAAACGGGCCGGTAGGCGCGCGGAAACTCGCGCGCATCGGGCGGCCGCTGCTCGTCGGCCGCGGGCTTGCAGCCGGTGAGCGGCAGGGCGGCGAGCAGCAAAGCCAGGAGGACGAGCCGGCGGAACATTTCGTGCCCCTTACCGAGGCGCGCCGGGCAAGGCAAAGGTCTGCGCATGCGATTGTGAGGGAGAGGAGCGACCTGTAAGTTCAATTCCGGGGGAAACTGCCATGCTGCGCATCGCTTTTGCCGTGTTAGCCTGCTTCTTGCTCGGCGCTTGTTCCGGCTGGGTTTCTGACGAACGCCTGCTGGGCGAAGGCGACTGGGCGCATCTCGCCCTCAATGGGCGGTACAAGACGACGCCCGACAGCGGGTCCAGCGATCGGATCATTCTCAGGTCCCGGCCCGATGGCCTGATCGAAGGCCGCAACACCAATCGCCACGACAAGAGCCAAATGCTTTTCGGGCTGGTCGCGATCAAGGGCGGTTCGGGAGACTATTTCCTGTCGGTGGATCGGTCGGGGGATGACGCAAAAGGCGATCAATATTTCGTCGTCCGCGTGGCCGAGGGCAGGGAGCTCGAATTCTTCATGCCGGACTGCGCGGCCACGCCGCCGGTCGACGGCATGACGAAGGTGCCCCGATGGCACAGAGAACCCACAACCGCTGGCGAGGTTGCGCCCGGCGAAAGCCCGCCGGCGCCGGCAGAGGCCAAGGCAGCACCAGCACCGCGGGTGGCACCCGATACCGAGCTCGAATGCAAGTTCTCGACCAAGGACGCGCTGATGAGCGCGGGCCTGGAGGCGGAAAAGTTCCTTTCGGCGAACCACATAGTCGAGGTGACGCCGTTCTTCGGCCTGGAACCCGACGACGAGGAGGAGCGCAGCGGCACGCGAGGCTAGTCGACGTCCGCCACCTCGACGGTCTCGCCGGTGACCCGCTGCGCAAGCGCGGCGGCGATAAAGTCGTCGAGGTCGCCGTCGAGCACATCGCCGGGGCTGGACGAGACCACCCCGGTCCTCAGGTCCTTCACCATCTGGTACGGCTGAAGGACGTAGCTGCGGATCTGGTGGCCCCAGCCGATGTCGGTCTTCTCCTCGTACTCGCCGGCGGCGGCGGCCTCGCGCCTCGCCAGTTCCGCTTCGTACATACGCGCCTTCAGCATGTTCATCGCGATGGCACGGTTCTTGTGCTGGCTGCGGTCCTGCTGGCTGGCGACGACGATGCCGGTCGGAATGTGAGTGATGCGGACGGCGGAATCGGTCTTGTTGATGTGCTGCCCGCCCGCGCCGCTGGCGCGATAAGTGTCGACGCGCAGGTCGCCGTCGTTGATCTCGACCTCTATCGCGTCGTCCACGACCGGATAGACCCACACGCTGGAAAAGCTCGTGTGCCGCCGCGCCGAGCTGTCGTAGGGGCTGATCCGCACCAGGCGATGCACGCCGCTTTCGGTCTTCGCATACCCGTAGGCGTTCTCCCCCTTGATCAGCAGGGTCGCCGACTTGATGCCGGCCTGCTCGCCGGCCTGGTACTCGACCACCTCGACCTTGTAGCCCTTGCGCTCGGCCCAGCGGCTGTACATCCTGAGCAGCATCTCGGCCCAATCCTGGCTCTCGGTGCCGCCGGCTCCGGCATGGACCTCGAGGTAGGTGTCGTTGGCATCGGCTTCGCCGGCGAGCAAGGCCTGGACCTTGTCGGCATCGGCGCGATCGGCGAGGCGCTGCAGCGTTGCCAGGCCTTCCTCAACGACGCCCTCGTCGCCTTCGGCTTCGCCCAGTTCGATGAATTCGATCGCGTCCGACATTTCCGAGGAGATCTCGTTGACGGTGCCGACCGCGCTTTCGAGCCGGCGCCGCTCGCGCATCACTTCCTCGGCCTGCCTCGGATTGTCCCAC
>DATJHD010000020.1:0-6160 GCA_035494275.1 Croceibacterium sp. | reverse complement strand
GGGCGAAGGCTTGATTTCTAGTACAGCGGCGAGGGATGCGGCTCGCCGAGCATCATGGCGCCGTAGCTGGCGAGGGCAGGGCGGGCGATGATCATGTGCTGGTTCAGCGTCAGCGCGTCGCGGGCGAGACGCTCGAGGGGTGAGCCCTCGAAAATCACGTTGGCGCCGATCAAGTCGAACATCTGCCGGGTGACCTCGGCCGCCATGCGGAAGCAGTTGACGTTGGCGAGGGCGAGGCGGCCCTTGGTCGGGACCGCCGGCGTGCCGCGCTCGAGCTCGTCCCAGAAGGCCTCGGCCGCCGAGTACAGGAACGCGCGGGCTGCACCGTAGCGGGTCTCGGCTTCGGCGATGGTTTCCTGCACGTGCGGCAGCCTGGCCATGGGCTGCGGCGGTATCCCGCCGATCCGGTCCGCGACCAGGTTCTTTGCTTCATCGATCGCGCGGCGAGCGGTGCCGAGCGGCACGGCTGCCATCGTCGTCACCCAGTTGAATCCGCTCGCGTAGAGCGGCTCGCGGCCCTCGAAGAGGCTCCCGTCGATCCTGAGCGCCTGGTCTTGAGGGATGAACACGCTTTCTGCGCGGTAGTGCGTGCTGCCGCTGCCGCACAGGCCGTGGACATGCCACGTGTCCTCGATGACGAGCTCGTCGGCGCGGCAAAAGGCAAGGCGGCTCTCGGGCATGCCGCCGGGGCCCACGACCGCCTCGCCGTTCGCGTCGAACAGCATCGCCCCGCTCATTACCACGTCGGCATGCGTAATGCCGCTGCCGAACGGAAAACGACCGGAAAGGACATATCCGCCCTCGACCTGCTGCAGCCGCCCTCGACCCGGGGTGAATTGGCCCGCCGTGACCATGTCGGGATCGGGCAGCAGCCGCGCCGAGGCGGGCGGCGGCAGCAATTCGGCGATGATCCCGCTGTCGGTGCCGATCTTGACGCACCAGCCGACCGACGGATCGGCCTCGGAGAGCCGTTCGATGACTTCCAGGTGCTGCGGCAAGGTCATTTGCGGCCCGCCCCTCGCGCGGCTCCGGCCCATGCGGAACAAGCCGGCGGCGCGCAGATCGCCGACGAGATCCCCCGGAAGCCGCCGCAACGCCTCGATTTCCCGCGAGCGCTCTGCGATCCGTGGCGCCATCGCCTTCACATTGGCGAGGATTTGCCTCGCGGTGAGCGCCTTGTCAGGTTCCGCGGCCGTGGCCATTCGCCCTCCTCTTGCGATTCGCCGGCCAATCTAGGCTGCCGCCGGAGTTCGCCAAGCGTTTGCTTTTGGACCGGGCCCGCTTACATGCCCGCGCCATGGCTCGCCCGAAACCCTCGACATTCGACAAGACGAAGACCGTCGCCGAGAACCGGCGGGCGCGGTTCGACTATTTCATCGAGGAAACGTTCGAGGCCGGCATCGCGCTCAGCGGCACCGAGGTGAAGAGCTTGCGCTTCGGCGAGGGCTCGATCGCCGAGGCCTACGCTCATGTGCACGACGGCGAGGCGTGGCTGATCAACGCCAACATCCCCGAGTTCAGCCACGGCAACCGCTTCAACCATGAGCCGAAACGGCCGCGCAAGCTGCTGCTCCATGCGCGCGAGATCGAGAAGTTCGTCGGCGCGGTCGAGCGCAAGGGCATGACGCTGATCCCGCTGTCGATCTATTTCAATTCACGCGGACGGGCGAAAGTCGAGCTGGCCCTCGCCCGGGGCAAACAGACGCATGACAAGCGCCAGTCGATCAAGGAACGCGACTGGAAGCGCGACAAGGCGAGACTGATGCGCGAGCGCGGGTAACCCGCGAACCGAGCACGCGTCTGGCACGCAGGCGCGTTGACGCCTATCTGGAGGACCATGGACGGCGGGAAGAGGAAGCAGGGCAACAGCGGCGTGGCGGGCTGGTTTCACCGGCATATCCCCACGCGCGAGCAACTCGAACGCAATCGCTTCATCAAGCCGTTCGCCCATCGAGTGCTGCACTCCGAACTGTGGCGCTTCACCCGCCGCTCGGTGCCGCGCGGCGTGGCGCTGGGACTGTTCGTTGGCACTATGATCCCGCTGGCGCATTTCGTTGTGGCGACGTTCCTCGCGGTGTTTCTTCGCGCCAACATCCCGGCCGCGCTGATAGCGACCTTCGTCGGCTTCCCCGTGGTCTATGTCTTCATCGTGGCCCTCGCCTACAAGATCGGCACCTGGCTGCTTCACGTCGACGCCTCGACGACGATCCAGCCGCTGACCGAGACCATGGAGGCGACACAGACCGACCACCTGCTGCAGCAGCTTACCGGTGCGGGGCTGGACACGGCGTTCGGCCTGTTCCTGATCGCCACGGTGCTGGCATCGGTCGGCTATCTTGCGACCAGCTTCCTGTGGCGCTGGTGGATCGGCACCAAGCGGCGCCGCCGGCTCGCCGAATCCCGCGCGCGCAGGGCCGCCGGATGAGCCCGCTGGCAGAGCGCTCGTCCGGCTCGCTGACCGATTCGCTCGCGGTCGCCGCCGCCGCGCTGGTCAGCATTGCCCTGGTGCACTTCGTCACCGGGTCGGCCGCGGTGACGCTGGCCTTTGCCGGCGGCCTGATCGTGCTCGGCCTGATCGCCTTTGCCGCCGGCAGGGGAAATCCGGCCTCGCGCCCGGCCGAGGCACAGGCGATGCCTGACTGGTCGGTCACCGTGACCGCCATCGAGCAGCCGGGCATCGCCGTCGCGATTACCGACCGCGCCAATCGCCTCGTTTGCGCCAATGCCTGCTTCGAGCTGTGGTTCGGCTCGTCCCATGCCCCGCCCGGGCTTCCGGTCGACGGCTCGTCGGCCGAAGCCCTTGCCCGCGCCGCACGCAACGCCTGGCGCGAAGGCGACGGCGGCAGCCATACGATCGCCGACGAGGAAAACAGCTGGACCGTCGCGGTCGTCCGCGCGGGCCGCGCGGAGGATTACCTCGTCTGGCGCTTTACCCCGGTTGTCCGCCAGGAGCCATTCCAGGCGATCGGGAAGTACGTCACCGGCCTGTTCGGCCGGGTGCTGAGCGCGGCGGGAATCGAGATTGCGCTCGTCGGACCCGACGGCGCGGTCCGCGCCGCCAGCGCCGGCTTCGCCAAGCGCGCCGCCGGCGACGAGCATGCCAGCATGGCCGGCCAGGATTTCACCGCGCTGCTGCGCTCGGACGAACGCGACCGGATCTACTTTGCACGCGAGGGCCGCAAGGGCAGCCCCCAGACCCTGGTCCATGTGCCGCTGACCGATCCCGATGCGCCGCCGGTCAGAAGCGATCAGGCCCCGGCCTTGATGCTCCTGATAGACATCGGCGTCGGCCTCGGCGGCTGGGGCCACGAATCACGCGGCCAGGCACCGCAGCTGGAGGCGCTGCTCGAACAGCTCCCGATCGGTCTCGCAATGACCGATCGCGACGGCCACTTTCTTTTCGCCAATCCCGCCTTTCGCAATGCCGCGGGCATCGCCAAGGGCAAGCACCTGCCGCCGTTCCCGTCCGACCTCGTCGTGCGCGAGGACAAGACGGCGATGTCCGACGCCGTGCGCCGCTTCGGCCAGGGGCCGCCGTCGAGCACGGACATGGCCGTTCGCCTGAAGAGCCAGCCCGACGAGCCGGTCTCGATCGGTCTCGCGGGAGTGCGCGGGCTCGGCGAAGCGGCGGTGCTGCTCAGCCTCGCCGACACGACCGAGGAAACCCGCCTCAAGCGCCAGGTCGCCCAGGCCACCAAGATGCAGGCCGTCGGCCAGCTGGCCGGCGGCGTTGCGCACGACTTCAACAACGTGCTCACCGCCATCATCGGCTACTGCGACCTCATGCTGCTGCGCCACATCCCGGGCGACAGCGATTACGACGACATCCAGCAGATCAAGGCCAATTCGAACCGCGCCGCCTCGCTCACGCGGCAGCTGCTCGCGTTCAGCCGCCAGCAGACCCTGCAGCCCGAGATCATCCAGCTGCCCGATGTAATCAGCGAGGTGGGCCAGCTGTTGAAGCGCCTGCTCGGCGCGCGGATCACCTTGCGTACTCACCATGACCGCGAGCTTGGCCCGGTGCGCGCCGACCCGCGCCAGCTGGAGCAGGTCATCATCAATCTCGCGGTGAACGCGCGCGATGCCATCCAGGCGAACGGAGGTCCCCAAGCGAGCGGCACGCTCAGCTTCGCCACCCGCCGCGTCGCTTCGGCCGACATCCGGCGGATGCGCGACAACGAGATCATTCCGGCCGGAGAGTACACCGCGCTGATCGCCGAGGACACCGGCGGCGGCATCCCGCCCGAGATCCTGTCCAAGATCTTCGATCCGTTCTTCACCACCAAGGAGCAAGGCAAGGGGACCGGCCTCGGCCTTTCGACGGTCTACGGCATCGTCAAGCAGTCGGGCGGGTTCATCTTTGCCGACAACGTCGCCGGCGCGGACGGGCGTGCGAAGGGCGCGCGCTTCACCATATATCTGCCGGTCTATCACCCGACCGCCGAGGACCGGGCGCGCGAGAAACAGGCCGAGGAAGCGCGCGACTGGTCGGGCGGCGGACGCATCCTGCTGGTCGAGGACGAGGACACGGTGCGGGCCGTGGCCGAGCGCGCGCTCACTCGACAGGGCTACAGCGTCGTCACGGCAACAGACGGCGACGAGGGCCTTGAAGCGCTCAAGGACGATGGTGAGTTCGACCTCGTCGTTTCGGACGTGGTCATGCCGACGATGGATGGACCGGCGATGGCGCGCGAGATCCGCAAGATCTCACCCAAGCTGCCGGTGCTGTTCATGTCCGGCTATGCGGAAGAGCAGCTGCGCCGCGAGATCGACCTCGAAGGCATGCACTTCATCTCCAAGCCCTTCAGCGTGCAGCAGATCGCCGCCAAGGTCGGGCAGGTCCTCAGCGCCCAGCGCAACGGCGCGTGATCGGCTCGTCGCCCGTTCAGCACGGGTAAACCTTCAAGATACATTGTTACATGGTTTCATCGGGGGAGGAGAACCCGCATGCGCCTGCGCCGCTTCGTCTTTGCCGCCGCGTTTGTCGCGGCGCCGCTCGTTGCCCAGCCGGATTCGCTCACTCAGCCGAACGCCCAGGGCGATCTCTCGGTGACGATCTACAACAACAACCAGGCGCTGGTGCAGGATGTCCGGCAGATCGCGATCGCGAAAGGGCGCAGCCGCATCGAGTTTCCCGATGTCTCGGCGATGATCCGCCCCGAGACGTTGAGCTTCGCCGCGCCCGGCACCGGCATTGTCGAGCAGAACTTCGATTTCGACCTGCTCACGCCCGAAAAGCTGATGGAGAAGGCGATCGGCCAGACCGTCACGCTGCTGAGGACGAACCCCGCGACGGGGGCGGAGACGCGCGAACGCGCCAGGGTACTCTCGACCGCGGGCGGCGTCGTGGTACAGATCGGCGACCGCATCGAGGTGCTGCGCGACGATGGCCTGCCGGTGAGGGTGATCTTCGACCAGGTGCCGCCGAACCTTCGCGCGAGGCCTACGCTTTCGGTTACGCTCAACAGCGACCGCGACGGCACACGTCCCGCATCGCTGCGCTATCTCACGCCCGGGCTTGGCTGGTCCGCGGACTACGTCGCGCAGTACGATGAAAGCAAGGGCACGGTCGACATGCAGGGCTGGGTCACGCTGACCAACCAGACCGGCACCACGTTCCAGAATGCCGATACGCTGCTCGTGGCGGGAAACCCGGCGAGCGCCACGTCAGAGCCGTACGGGGACGCGGCTAATCGCGGCCGCCCGGTTCCGCCGCCCCCGCCGCCGGGCAAGTTTGTCCCCGGCACCGAAACCGCCAACCGCGAGCGGATCGGCGACTTCTACCTCTACCCGATTGCCGGGCGCACCACGATCGCCAACAACCAGACGAAGCAGGTCAGCTTTCTTGACGTACAGGGCGTGCCGGCCCGCAAGGTCTACGGCCGCACGGTCGGCTGGCTCGCCAGCGACGGCCGGCCCGTTCCGGTCGCCAGCCAGATCGCGTTCAGGACTTCGCGGGAAGGCGGCCTGGGCGACGCGCTGCCCGCGGGCACGGTGCGGTTCTACCAGCGCGACCTGGAGGGCAACCCGCAGTTCATCGGCGAGAACGGCATCGGTCACACGCCGATGGGCAGCGAGCTGGTCCTCAGCACCGGCGACGCGTTCGACATCTATGCCCAATCAGAGGTCGAAAGCCGCCAGACGATCAGCGGCGAGGAAT
>DATJHD010000019.1:0-6060 GCA_035494275.1 Croceibacterium sp. | reverse complement strand
ATAGCCGAGGTAGACGTAGGGCAGTCCAGCGTCGGCGGCTCGGCGGATGTGATCCAGGATGATGAAATTCCCAAGCCCGGTGCGCGCCTCATGTTCCGGGTCGTAGAAACTGTAGATCATCGACAACCCGTCCCCCTGGCGATCCGTTAGGCAGGCGCCGATCAAACGGCCGCGCGCCCCGTCCGCAGAGGGTTCCCTGTACTCGATGACAAAGCTGGAAACGGAAGTATGTTCCACCATGTCCGCGTAATCGATCTCGTCCATCGCGGCCATGCCGCCGCCCGGATGACGATGCGAGAGATAGCGCTGCAAAAGCTCGAACTGCTCGGATGTCGCCCACGGGCGGCACTCGGTGGAGACGATGCTGGCGTTGCGCTTCAGGTTCCGGCGCTGGGTCGAGGACGGCATGAACTCGTGCGCCACGACCCTCACGGAAACGCAGGCGCGGCAATCGAGGCAGCTGGGGCGATAGGCGACCGTCTGGCTGCGGCGGAAACCGATCCGGCCGAGCGCGTCGTTCAATTCCTCCGCATGCGGACCCTTGAGCTCGGTGAATACCTTCCGCTCGGTCTTGCCCGGCAGGTACGGGCACGGCGCGGGGCTCGTCACGAAGAAGCGAGGGAAGCGAACTGGGGCCGTCACGGCGTTGGCGGTCCTCTCCTGAAGCCTTACGACTGCTCTACGAGCGAGACCCGCATATGCTCCCGAGACTCGCCCCAGTAGAAGACTATTAACCCTAATTTCCCACACTTGCAGAGTTAATTTGCACGAAAGCGCGCCCGGCGCGGCAAATCGCCCCGTTTTTGGTCACTTGGCAGGGTCATCGCTAACGGGTTTGGCGTCTTGCCGGGTCACGCCGGGCGCAGCTTGCGCACCACCGCGCGCCGCAACACGCGATCCTCGACCGAATAATAGAGGTGAATGTCCGGGCCGTTGTCGATGAGGGAAGCGGCGAAGGCAATGTCGGTCCCCGACCGCTCCCTGGGCGGCGCGGGAACCAGCATCGGCTCGATGCAGCGGTCGATCACGCGTGTGTAGTTTTCGTCGAACGCAACCCAGCCGATCCGCCAGCGGGCATCGGCCGTGGCGCCGTTATAGAACATCACCGGCGGCTCGCCCGGGCGAGCGAGGATAGGCCCGGTCGAAAGATGCCAGGTGTCCCACAGGCGCCCGCGGACCGTGAAAGGGTCCCCGACCGGCTCCCACGGGCCAGCAAGATCGTCGGCCAGCGCGAGGCCGATCCGCGAGGCGTTGTCCTGCGCATATTCGTAGAACAGCCGCCAGCGGCCGTCCGCCCCTTGCGCGACCGTGGCCTCCTTGATGTTGCCTTGGCCCGGCGGCGCCTTCAGGAGAACTTCCTGCTTGCGAAGATGGCCGAGGCTCGGTCCCGCCGCCATCAACAGCGAGCCTTGCGAGCGCGTCGCCTCGACACCGGTGTAGAATACCATCACGTGCGGTTCGGAACCGATCACCACCGTCGGGTCCTCGACTCCGCCGGCATCGATCTCGTCCGGCCCGGGAACGATGGCCGGCACCTTGCCCATTTCGAAATGGATGCCGTCGCCGGACTGTCCCGCAAAGATGACCCCGGTGGGATCGTTCGGCCCGAGCGGGTTCTTCAGCACCCGCACGAGCAACTTCAGCTTCCCCTCGGCTGACCATACGTAGGGGCTCATCAGGTCATGGCCCGAAAGCAGTCCGTCGTCACGATCGGCCATGTCCAGCTTGACGACGTCGATCGCCTCGACAGCGAAATCGACCTGCCCGCTCATCAGGCCCCCTGGGCGACAGTCAGGGACAGGCCGCCGTCGATGACCAGCGTGGCTCCCGTGATGTAGTCGGCCGTCGGCGAGAGCAGGAACAGAACCGTCTCGGCCACTTCCTCGGCCGTCCCCGCCCTTCCCCACGGAATCGCGGCCTGCTTGCTCTCGAGCTCGACCGGATTGTCGATGGCGGACTGGTTCATCGGCGTGAGGATCATGCCCGGCGCGACCGCGTTGACCGCGATCCTTTGCGGCGCGAGTTCCAGCGCCAGGGTCGTCGTCAGTTGCGTCAGCCCGCCCTTGGCGCTGTCGTAGTCCACCGCCCCGGGGCGGGGCGCAAACGCGTGGATCGACGAGATGTTGACGATCCTCCCGCCCTGTCGGCCTGCCAGCCCGCGAACGAACCGGCGGCAGGTCAGGAACGGCCCGTACAGGTCCGACCGGACGATGGTGTCGAACTGCGCCAGCGAGGTTTCCGCCAATGGCGTGCCGCGCATGTTGAGGCCGGCGGAGTTGACCAGCATCGTCACCGGTCCGAACGTCGTTTCAGCAGCGGTGAACAGGGCATCGACCGCCGGCTCGGAGCTGACGTCGGTCTGCCGCGCGATGGCCTGCCCTCCGGCGCCCTCGATTTGCGTCACGACACTCGCGGCCAGCGCTTCATCGCGAAAGTAGGTCAGGACGACCGGCACGCCCATGCGGCCAAGCGCCAGGGCACAGGCCTTGCCTATGCCCGATTCCCCTCCGGTCACGACAGCGCAGGGCTTCGCTGGATCCACCCTGCCGCAACGCGCGAACGCCCGAATTGTGCCCCGCGGCAGGTTCAGTTGAGCTCCACCTGGCTCACCGCGTAGCCCTTCGCTCGGAGCGCTGCGATGAGCTTCTCGAGCTGCTGGCGATCGCGCGCCTCGCATTCGATGTCAGTGACGAGGCCCTTGGCGGGAAGATCCGTGAAGATGCGCTGATGATAGATCTCGAGGATATTGACGCTGTGCGCGTCGAACTCGTGCATCACCTTGTAGAGAGCCCCCGGACGATCCTGCAGCGTAATCCGCAGCCGGGCAAGACGGCCTTCGCGGGCAAGATCGCGCAGCAGCACGTTGGCGAGCAGGCGCGTATCGATGTTGCCGCCGCACAGCACGAGGCCGACCTTCTTCCCGGCGAACCGCTCCTTGTGCGCGAGCACCGCCGCGAGCCCGGCAGCGCCCGCACCCTCGACCACGGTCTTCTCGATCTGCAGCAGCAGCGAAACGGCCTTCTCGAGGCCGGCCTCGCTCACCAGCACGATGTCGTCGACCAGCTCGGCGATGACCCCGGCGGTGAACTCGCCCGGCTCCTTGACGGCGATGCCTTCGGCCAACGTATCGCCGCCGCACGGCAAGTGCGCGCCCTTGATCCTGTCATACATCGAAGGGTAAAGCTCGGCCTGGACTCCGATCACCTCGATATCGGAATTGAGGGCCTTGGCGACGGTCGCCATCCCCGAGATCAGGCCGCCGCCGCCGATCGGGACGACGAGCGTCTCGATCCCGGGCGCATCCTCGAGCATTTCGAGCGCGACCGTGCCCTGCCCGGCGGCGACGTTGGGATCGTCGAACGGGTGGACGAAAGTCAGCCCGAGCTGCTTCTCCATGCTGCGGGCGCAGGCATAGGCTTCGTCGAATGTCTCGCCTTCGAGCACTACCTTCCCGCCGACCTGCTCGGTTTGCATGATCTTCACCATCGGCGTGGTCTTCGGCATGACGATGGTAACCGGGATACCGAGGCGCGTGCCGTGATAGCTGAGGCCCTGGGAGTGATTGCCGGCCGACGCGGTGATGACGCCGCGCCGGCGCTGCTCCTCGTCCATCAGGAGCAAGGCGTTGAGCGCGCCGCGCTCCTTGTAGGCGGCCGTGAACTGCAGGTTCTCGAACTTGAGCCAGATTTCCGCATCGGCGATCCGCGACAACGTCTTCGAGTGCATCGTCGGGGTGCGCACGACGGCGCCCGCGATGCGCTTCGCGGCGGCGCGCACGTCGTCGATCGTCAGCAGCTGCCGCTCTGCGGTGAGGCTCTCGTCCATACGGGGCGCGGCCGTAACCCAATTCGCGCGCCGTGCAAACGCCACAAGCGCACAACGATTGCTTTGGAGCGGTCAAGGCGGCAGAGGGCGCGCATGACCAACCCCCTGCGCATCGCCTTTCTCGGCCTCGGCGTCATGGGCGCGCCGATGGCCGGCCACCTCGCCCGGGCCGGGCACAAGGTCACCGCCTACAACCGCACCGCGTCGTCCGCGGCCTCGTGGCTCGACCTCCATCGCGGCGACGGCCTCGATGTCACGACCGCCCCGACCCCGTCCGAAGCGGCCGCAGGGCAGGACGTGGTCATCACGTGTGTCGGCAACGACGACGATCTCGCGCAAGTCGTCCTCGGTGACCGGGGTGCCCTGCAATCGATGCCCGAGGGCGCGCTGTATATCGACCACACCACCGTTTCGCCGTCGATCGCGCAAGTGATTGCCGACCGCGCGGCCGAACGCGGCGTCGAGGCCCTCGACGCCCCGGTTTCCGGAGGGCAGGCGGGCGCGGAAAACGGCAGGCTCGCCATCATGTGCGGCGGTTCGGCAGGGGCGATGGAGCGGGCGCGGCCTGTCATGCAGGCGTACGGAGCGCGGATCGTCCATGTCGGGGATGCCGGCGCCGGCCAGGCCACCAAGGCGGTCAACCAGATTTGCATCGCCGGCACTCTGGCGGGCCTGTCCGAAGGCGTTCGCTTCGCCCAGGCAGCCGGGCTCGACATGGACAAGGTGCTCGAAGCCATCTCCGGCGGCGCCGCGCAGAGCTGGCAAATGGAAAACCGCTGGACGTCGATGGACGCCGGCGAGTTCGAATTCGGGTTCGCGATCGACTGGATGCGCAAGGACCTCGCCATCGCGCTCGCCGAAGGCCGCGCACGGGGCCTCTCGCTCCCCATCACCGCTCTGGTCGATCAGTTCTACGCCGAGGTTCAGGCCCTGGGGGGCGCGCGGCAGGATACCAGCGCGCTGATCCGGCACTTGCCCGATCAGGGGCGCAAGTGACCAACCCTAAAGTTTGCTGGAGCCCTTAACCGGCAACTTCGTCCGTCGGTGCTTGCTCGGCAGGAGCGACCTCGGGTTCCCGCTCCGCGAGCCGGGCTGCCTTCCTCTCGCTGAGGCGCATCACCAGCAGCGTTCCTTCGAACAGCGCCAGCAGCGGAATGGCCAGCAGGAACTGCGACACGACGTCGGGCGGCGTCACGACCGCCGCGACGATGAAGATGATCACGATGACATAGCGGCGAGCGCGCACGAGTTGCTGGCGCGTGACGAGTCCCGCCCGTTGTAGCAGCAGCAACAGCACCGGCAGCAGGAACGCGGCGCCGAACATGAAGATGAAGCGCATTACGAGGTCGAGGTAGTCGCCCATCGCGGGCAGCGCCTGCTGCTGCAGGCCCGCGGTCGTGTGCTGGAAGCCGAGGAAGTACTTGAACGCCGTCGGCATCACCACGAAGTAGGCGAGGCTCGCTCCCATGATGAACAGGATGGGAGTGGCGAGAAGGAAAGGGAGGAAAGCCTTCTTCTCCTTCGCGTAGAGCCCTGGGGCGACGAACGCCCACAGCTGGTTGGCGATGACCGGAAAGCTGACGAAGAAGGCCGCGAACAGCGCCACCTTGATGTCGACGAAGAACGCTTCGTAAAGCTTGGTGTAGATCAGCTTGCCCTGCCCGGGCGGAAACGCGTTCGCGAGCGGCCGCACGAGCAGCGCGAAGATGTCGCTCGAGAAATAAAGGCAAACGCCAAACGCCAGCGCGAGGGCGAGGAACGATCGCACCAGCCGCTTGCGCAGTTCGATCAGGTGATCGAGCAGCGGGCTTTGCGTGTCGTCGATGTCTCTGATCTTGAAGACCATGACGATGCTACTTCCGCTTGCCGAACGGCAGCTGCGGCTCTTCGGCATCGCCTTGTCGCGGAGCGGCCTGGGCGGTTTCCTCGTTCTCCCCGGCCGGACCCGCCGGCCGCGCCGGATAGGCGCCGGTCGGTTCCATCTCGACCGGCGCGTCGGCCGGGTGCTCGCGCAGGATCTTCTCGTTCTGCGCCGCCCACTTCTTCTCCATCTCTTCCATCTCGGCTTCGCGGATCATCGCTTCGACCCCCGCGCGGAAATGGTTCGAGACGCGCCGCACGCGCGCGATCCAGCGGCCGGCGGTGCGCAATGCCACGGGCATGTCCTTGGGACCGATCACGACCACTGCGACAATCACAATGACCAGGAGCTCCTCCCAGTCGATCCCGAACATA
>DATJHD010000018.1:0-6122 GCA_035494275.1 Croceibacterium sp. | reverse complement strand
GACGGTCGCCCGCCTCGCCGGCGACCTCGCCACGCTCCGCCAGCAGGGCTTCAAGCTCGCGGTGATCGACACGCCGCCCGCGATCACGATGGCGATCCAGTCGGTCATCGGCGTCGCCGAGCTGATCGTCGTGCCGACCCGTCCGAGCCCACACGACTTGCGTGCCGTCGGCGCCACGGTCGACCTTTGCGAGCGCGCCGGCAAGCCGCTGATCTTCGTCGTCAACGCGGCCACGCCGAAAGCCAAGATTACCTCCGAGGCTGCCGTCGCGCTGTCGCAGCACGGCACGGTCGCCCCGATCACTCTCCACCACCGGACTGACTACGCCGCCTCGATGATCGATGGCCGCACGGTCATGGAAGTCGAGCCCGACGGCCGCAGCGCCCAGGAAGTGACCGCGCTGTGGCATTACATCGCCGACCGGCTCGAGCGGAATTTCCGGCGCACGGTGTTTGCTGCTCCGGGATCCGTATCACAGATACCTGGTGCCAACCGCCCGCAAGGCGGCTTCGGCCGCCGGATCGCACAATAGCTCGGCGGGGGGTAGGTCACCATGAACGACCCCAAGCCTCTCGCTTCACTCGGTGCCTCGCTCCTTGCTCGCAAGGGCGGCGCCAAGCCCGCGATGCGCCCACAGGCGCCCGGTTTTGCGGCGGCGACCGTCCAGGCTGCCGCGCAGAGCCTCGAGGATCTCGGGTGGAACGACATGGGCGAGGAAGACGCCGCCCCGAATCATTCGGCGGAAGTCCTTCACTTGACCCCTGCGCCGCATAATCCCGAATCTGAGGCCAGGACCGACAAGGGCTCGCCCAAGCCGAAGGTTCGCTCGATGCACGAGGAGCTGGCTGCAAGGCTCGCCGAGTCAGGCCAGGATCCGGGCGATGCCAAGGCGATTCCTCTGCGCAAGCGCGAAGTGCTCGATGCCGACGTGGCCAGACCCGCGGCCCGCGCGCAGCGTCGCAGCGAAGCGCCGGCCGCATCCGCCTCGGATGCGCTAGGCCGCCGCGCCGCCTTCACGCTGCGTCTGGATGCCAAGCGCCACCTCAAGCTCAGGCTCGCCAGCACGGTGCGCAATCGTAGCGCCCAGCAGTTGGTCACCGAAGCGCTCGACCGCTTTCTCGACGCCATTCCCGAAATCGAAGCGCTGGCCGCACAGGTTCAGCGGGATTGACAGGACCAAGGGGGTCTCACGCCATGAATAGCATCGCCGACAGCAACCGGAAATTCGGCCCCAAGCTCGGTCTGGCCGTCACTACCGCGCTTGCCGCGAGCCTGCTGACGGGTTGCGCCACGCACGCCGCACCCCGCGCCGACCTTTCCGCCAGCCGCGCCGAAGCGGCGCTGGCCAAGGGCAAGGTGCAGGCGGCGGTTGACCATGGCGAAGCCGCCGTGCTCGCCGAGCCTCGGAATGCCTCGTACCGGGCGACCCTCGGCTCGGCTTATCTCGACGCCGGTCGCTTCGCCTCCGCCGAAACGACTTTCGACGACGCGATGAAGCTGGGCGACAATTCCGCGCGCACCGCGCTCGGTCTCGTCCTCGCTCTCGACGGCCAGGGCAAGTACAAGCAAGCCGTCGCGCTGCTCGACGAATGGCAGAAGCAGATCGCGCCCGCCGACCTTGGCCTCGCCTATTCGCTGTCTGGCCAGCCCGAGCACGGCATCGCCATCCTGACGGCCGCCATTCGCTCGGGTGAGAACACCGCGAAAGTGCGGCAGAACCTCGCCTACTCCTTCGCCCTCGCCGGTCGCTGGAAGGAAGCGCGGGTGATGGCCTCGCAGGACGTCCCCGCCAATCTCGTGGGAGACAGGATGGCGGAGTGGGCCGGGATGGTCCAACCGGAGGCGTGGCAGGCTCGCGTGGCGGACTTGGTCGGCGCGCCCGCCGGTGTCGTCGATCAGGGCCAGCCGGCGCAGCTGGCGCTGGCGAACAACCCCAGCTTCGCCCAGCTGGCCGAAGAAGCGGCGGCGTCGACCGATCCGAAAGGCGAGTTGGCCGCCGTCGACAAGCCTCTCGGCGTTCCTCAGGCTCAGCCGGTCACGTCATCGGCCAACGAACTTCCGGCGGTCGCCAGCAGCACTCCCGATGTGGTCGTGGCCAGCCCCGCGACCGCCAGGACCAGCGACTTCAAGTCGGCTTTCGCGACGGTCGCTCCTGCGAGCAACTCGGTCGCCCAGGTGGCTCATGACACCACGCTGTTCGCAGCGCAGCCGGCGAAGCGGATCGCGTCCGCGCGCCGCAACTCCGCACCGACGACGGCGCACGCCGTCGCGGCGAAGGATAAGCCCGGCACTCATCTCGTCCAGCTCGGCAGCTTCAGCAGCGAGCAGGGCGCGCGCCGGGCGTGGGGCATCTACGCCAAACGCTATCCCGAGTTGCGCGATCACCAGATGGTGATCAGCGAAGCCGTCGTTCGCGGTAAGCACTACTGGCGCGTTTCGGCGGCGGGCTTCGGCCTCGCCAGCTCGCAGGCTATGTGCGGTCAAGTGAAAGGCCGCGGCGAAGGCTGCTTCGCCTACGCCAAGGATCATCCGCTGCCGGGCGCGATCGACAACGGCACTCGGCTGGCGCTGCGCTGACTTTCAAATCTCGCTGACCACTGCGCCCCTCCCCTCGCCGGGAGGGGTTTTCTTTTGGCGCTTCGGCTAAGAGGGCCGCATGGCCCCTGCCCAGCCCGTGGTACAGCTTTTCTCCAATCCGCGCGCTGGGCGTCGCCGGGCGGGCCGCGTGACCGCCCTCGCCCGTGCATTCGAGGCCGAGGGCGCGCGCGTGCTGCCAGGCGTCAGCGCGGACGGTCCGCCGCAGGTCGCGCCGGAGGCAACGCACGTCTGCGTGGCAGCGGGCGACGGCACGGTGCGTCACGTGGCGAGCGCCGTCCTCTCCGGCGGACGCGACTTGCGCATGAGCATCTATCCCGCCGGAACGATCAACCTGTTGGCGCGCGAAGCGGGCTATCCGCGCAGCCCGCGCGAGTTCGCCCGGTTCGTCCTGTCTGACGGGCCGCCACGGCTTCACTTTCCGGTCGCGATGGGCGACGGCCATTTTTTCGCATGCGCCGGGGTCGGGCCCGACAGCCTGGCCGTGGCGACCGTGTCGCCTCGCCTCAAGCGTCTCGTCGGGCGGTTCGCCTACGTGGCGGCCTTTGCGCGGTTGCTGGCTCGATGGCCGCGCCACCGGATCGTTCTTGTGGCCAATGGCCGGCGGATCCACTGCGAGGCGTTCTACCTCGCCAAGGGCCGCTATTACGCCGGCGGCTGGAGCTTCGCGCCGCGCGCCCGCGTGCACGATCCGGTGCTGCACGTCGTGGCGCTCCGGACCGCACGACGGCGGGACTACCTGCGTTTTGCCGCTGCCCTGGCGACACATCGCGACCTGGCAGGGCTCGCCGGAATCGAAGCCTTCACCTGCATCGCGCTGCGAGCCGAATCGGCCGAGCCCCTGCCGATCCAGGCTGATGGCGATATCGTCGGCGCGCTGCCGATGGAATTCGCGGTGGCGGATGTTCCCCTCAGGTTCTGCTAGCTTGCGAAGCGACCATCTTCCCGCCTGCGCGAAAGCTGGCTTGCCCTGCCGGATGAAGCCTCCTGGACCGTCGAGGGCGCACCCGCCCGAGACAGCCTAGCGTCACCCGCTAACCGACCGCCACGCCGCCCTTCCACAGGCCGGTGACGCGCCCCTGCACCGGCTGCTTGTCGAACGGCGTATTGCCCGCGCTCGCAGCCATCTTGTCCGAATCGACGATCCACGGCTTTTCCGGGTCGACCAGCGCGATGTCCGCCTCCGCCCCTTCCCGCAGCTCGCCCGCTTGGACGCCGAGCAGCCTGGCAGGATTGCGAGCCACGAGATCGAACGCCCGCTCCAACGGGATCACTCCATCGCGCACGAGGGTGAGCGTTAGCGCGAGCAGCGTCTCGGCTCCCGCCATGCCCGGCGCCGCATCGACGAACGGCAGGCGCTTGTCTTCCGGCCCGCGCGGGTCGTGACCGCTGGCGACGACGTCGATAGTCCCGTCGGCGATGGCTGCTACGACGGCTTGCCGGTCGGCTTCGCTGCGCAGGGGCGGCGATAGGCGTGCAAACGTGCGGAAGTCCTGCAGCGCGAGATCGGAGAGCATGAAATGCGCCGGGCTGACCCCCGCTGTGACGCGCACCCCGCGCGCCTTGGCCGCGCGCACCAGGTCGAGCGCCGCCCGCGTCGTCACCTTGCGCAAGTGCAGCCGCGCGCCGGTCATCTCGGCCAGCATGACATCGCGCGCCGCCGCCAGCGCTTCGGCTTCGGACGGCGCGCTCGGCAGGCCGAGGCGAGTCGCCATCTCGCCGGCCGTGGCGACGGCGTTGCCCGTCAGCCCGCCGTCCTCAGCATGGCTGACGACCACAAGGTCCAGCATGGCCGCATACTGCAGCAGCCGCAGCATCGTGCCGCTGTCGGCGATCCATTCCCGGCCGGTGGCGACCGCCCTCGCCCCGGCGTCGCGCATCAGCGCCAGCTCGGCGAGTTGCTCGCCGGCGAGGCCGACCGTGGCGGCCGCGAGCGGATGGACCCACAAGTCCGGCTTGCCGCTTTGGGCCGCGAATCGCACCGAGGAAGGGCGGTCGAGCGGTGGCGAGCTGTCGGGCATCAGTGCCGCGCGGGTGATCCCGCCGAAGTGGAACGCCGGCTTGTCGATGGCGAATACACCGAAATCGACCAGTCCGGGCGTAACCAAGGTTCCGCCCGCATCGACGACTTCGTCGCCCGGTGCCGGGTTCAGGTCACCGACGGCCGCGATGAGTCCATCGACGCAGCGGATCGCGCCGGGCCGTACGCCGTCGGGCAGCACCAGGCGTCCGCCGGTGATCGTGAGTGGCCGGCGCGCCTTCATACCCAGCCCTCAACGCCGCGCTCGCGCCGGGTGAGCACGTCGAGGCAGGCCATGCGGATCGCCACGCCCATCTCGACCTGGTCGGTGATGATCGACTGCCCGGCAAGCTCGGCGACATTGCTGTCGATCTCGACCCCGCGGTTCATCGGCCCGGGATGCATGACGATGGCCTCGGGCGCACAGCGCTTCAGCCGCTCAAGCGTAAGGCCGTAAAGATGGCGGTACTCGCGCGGGGAAGCGATGAACTGGCCCTGCATGCGCTCGTTCTGCAGCCGCAGCATCATGACGACGTCGGCGCCGGCCAGCGCGGCCTCGAAGTCATGGAACGGCTCGGCCCCCATCGCGTCGATCCCTGCCGGCATCAGCGACGGCGGGGCGCACACTCGCACTCGCGCGCCGAGCGCCTGCAGGCACAGGATATTGGAGCGCGCCACACGGCTGTGCAGCACGTCGCCACAGATCGTCACGACGAGCCCGTTGAAGCCCTCATCGCCTCGCTCGCGCAGCTTGTGGCGCAAGGCGAGCGCGTCGAGCAGCGCCTGCGTCGGATGCTCGTGCTGACCGTCGCCGGCATTGAGCACGGGGCAATCCACCTTGTCGGCGATCAACGCCACCGCGCCGCTCGACTGGTGGCGGATCACGATAGCGTCCGCGCGCATCGAGTTGAGAGTCACCGCAGTATCGATGAGCGTTTCGCCTTTCTTCACGCTTGACTGGGCGGTGTGCATGTTGACGACGTCAGCACCGAGGCGCTTGCCGGCGATTTCGAAACTCAGCAGCGTGCGCGTCGAATTCTCGAAGAATGCGTTGATGATCGTCAGGCCGGCGAGCGTGTCCGAGTGCTTCGATGCCTGCCGGTTCAGCGCCACCCACTGCTCCGCCTCGTCGAGAAGGTAGAGGATCTCGTGGGTCTGCAACCGGCCGATTGCCAGCAAGTGCTTGTGCGGGAAAGCGAGGCCGCCGGCGGGATAGCGGCCGCCGTGGGACGTATCGCCCTCCAGCGGCAAGGCAGCCCACGCCACCGCCGGAATCGCTCCGCCGGTTTCCCGCTCGATCCGCGCGGCGAGCGCCAGCGAGGGCGACAGCTTGCCGGACAGCAGGCGGTGAAAGTTGGACCGGTCATATTCGCAACGGCGGGCCATTTCGGCCTGCGAAATGTTTTCCGAGCGCAGCCACTCAGTCAGTCTGTTGTGCGGCGCCATCGCGATTGTTGTATTCCATACAACCAAAGACGCCAAGCCCTTAGTCGAGTAACGTGGGCCG
>DATJHD010000017.1:0-9884 GCA_035494275.1 Croceibacterium sp. | reverse complement strand
ACCGTGCCTGAGCATCGGTTACCTATTTGCCAGATGCAAATGGACAAAATCAACATGAATCGATGGCTGCTTGACTTTGTCCGCACAAACACAGCAGTCTCCCAAATCGAGAGTGATCGCCCGGAGGGATTTATGAAAATTTATCGTCGCGTCGCCCGCCTTGGCCTGGGCGCCGCCGCGCTGGCGCTGGCGGCGGCGGGGCCGGCGCAGGACAAGGATTTCAAGCCGCAGCGGGCGAGCGCCTACAGCGAAGTGACTAAATGGCCGGACTTCAGCGGCGTCTGGAGCCCAGACTGGTCGCAACTGTTCGGTCCCGGCGGTCGCGCCGGCCCGGCCAAGCTCACGCCGGAGGCGCAAGCCAAGCTCGACGCCTACAACGCCGGCAAGAAGCAGGGCGAGAACCAGCAGACCTCTGCGGCCAATTGCTTGCCCAACGGCATGCCGCAAATCATGCGCCAGCCCTATCCGATCGAGTTCATTTATTCGCCGGGGCGGGTGACGATCTTCATCGAGTCCTATAGCCAAGCGCGCCGCATCTACATCAACGGCCAGTTCCCGAAAAATCCGGAGAACCTGTTCAACGGCAACTCGATCGGTCACTGGGAGGGGGACACGCTCGTCGTCGATACGATCGGCTTCACCTCGGAGAGCGTGATTTCGGACGGGGTGCCGCACAACGACAAGATGAGGATCGAGGAGCGGATCCACAAAGTCTCGCCGACCCGGCTCGTGATCGACACCACCATCACCGATCCCGGTGTGCTGGCGGCGCCGTACTCGTACAGCCAGGCTTTCGACAAGAAGCCGGATTGGCAGATCCGCGAGTACGTTTGCGAGGAGAACGACCGGGATTCCGCCGACGCCCAGGGGCGCGCGCACCTCGATCTCGGTCTCGACGAGAATGGCGCTGACCCGTTCGGGCCGGCGCCCGACGACAGCAAGGGCCCTCCCGCCAAGAGCCAGTAGAGCGCCCGGCAGCGCGCGCCGCTAACCAAATGGCAAGTGCGTTTAGCCTAGATCGGCGGGATGAGCGCCATCCCGCCATCGTTCGTGTCCGGTGAGCCTGCCGGCTCCTGCGGGGCGGTCGAGGACCTCTCGGACGCGAAATGGGCGGCGCTGCACGCCGCGGCGAATGTCGTTGCCTCGCTCGCCGGGCTGGAGCCCGAGCCGATCCCATCGCGAGTGCGCGATTACCCCGCCCTCATCGGCGTCGCCGAGCCGTGGCGACGGGAGCTGGCGGCGCGCGGGATCGACGAAATGGCGGCCATGATGGAGCCCGGCCTGGAGGCGCTCCTCGGCGTCAATGCGCGGGGCGCCGATCCGCGCGCCGCGGCGCTGGCCCTGTGGCAGGAATTCGAGCAGGCGCGCGCCTCTCTGCTCACGCTGCTGCCAACGAGCGGCAGGGTAGCCTAAGAACAGCTGAGCGACGCGTCGCGGCTTGACGTGGTTCCCGCTCTGTTCCAACCACCTAGCCATGGCCGAATCACCCGCGCCCGAGCTCCTCAGCCCCGAATTCGACCGCCGTGCGCACGCCGTCGCGCGGGGGATTTGCCGGATGTTCGCGCGCAACGACGTCTGGGCCCTCACCGAGATGCCGCTGCGCAACGGGCGCCGGGCCGACCTGATGGGCATCGATGCCAGGGGGCACATCGTCATCGTCGAGATCAAGACCGCGCGCGGCGACCTGCTCGGCGACGCCAAGTGGCCCGACTACCTCGACTTCTGCGATCGCTTCTATTGGGGCCTTCCCCCCGAGCTCGACCGCAAGTGCCTCGAAGGCCCCGCCTTCCGCCCCGAATGTTGCGGCGTCATCGTCGCCGACGAATACGACGCTGAGATCATTCGCCCCGCGCCGACCCAGCCGCTCGCCGCCGCGCGGCGCAAGGCCGAGATCGAGCGCCTCGCCCGGGCCGGGCTGCGCCGTCTGGTCACCGGCGCCGATCCGGAATGCGGCGGCTGGGGCCGCGTCGCGGGCTAGCCTCGCCGGCAAGGCGTCCGCGGCGACCGCCGGGAGCGATGGCGGCACGGCGCCGGACTTTCAATGACCGGCATTCGGCGGCGTGACGTCAGCGGCGTATTTCGATCCCCTTTTCGGGTTGGTTTAACGGTTAATTTACCACGCGGGGCCAGAACGGCGCGTGATTGGCAACCGGGGGCATGCCCTATGGACACGTTGAGGGGCAAATTCGACGGGCTCGACAGTTCGCACGACCAGGCGTCGGGCGAAGAAGACGCCGGCCGCGAAGCGCCTCCGGCCGCCATCGGGCAAGACGAGCGACGCATGCAGGTGCGCGCCTATAATCACTGGGCGAGCCTGCTCGAGGACCGCAATTTCCCCTCGATCGACGACCTTGAGCCCGACCAGCTCCCCGACTTCGGTCCGTTCTCGGTGCTGCTCGATTTCACCGCGGGCATCGAGAACCCCGGCGTAACCTACCTCGGCGACAAGCTCGCCGCCGAATGCGACATTGCCGTGGACGAGCTGCAGACCCTCGCCGACGTGCCGCCGCGGTCGCTGCTCAGCCGGATCACCGATCATTACATGCAGATCCTCGCCAACCAGGCGCCGATCGGGTTCGAGGCCGAATTCGTCAATCAGCGCGGATCGACGATTCTTTATCGCGGAATCCTGCTTCCCTTCTCGAGCGATGACGAAAACATCGACTTCATTTATGGTGTGATCAACTGGAAGGAGCTGGCCGACCAGCGCACCTCGGACGAGTTGCTGCTGCAGGTCGACCAGGCCCTGGAGCAAAAGCCGGAGAGCCCGCTCATGCGCGTTGACGATACGCCGCTCACCGACTGGGCCGACGGTCCCGGTGCCAGCGTGGCAAACGACACGGACGACGAACCGCTCGAGCTGTCGGCAGCAGACGACAGCGAGCCGGTCCAGCCGGCGCCCCAGGAGCCCGAAGAGCTCGAACTGTCCGCCGACGACGAGGCGGCGTCCGAGCTCCCGGCCGAAGGGGCCGGCGCCGGGGCGTCGGAAGACGACGATGTGCCCGCGCCTTTCGTCGAAGGGTTGCCGACCTTTACCGGCCGCGCCGAGGATTACCTCGACGACGAGCCGCTCGACGAAGAGACCGAGAGCGGCGACGACGAAGACGACGGCTTGCCGCGGCCCAAGTTCGGCTCTCTGATGTCGATCGGCGGCGGCCGCGCCGTTGCCGATGAAGATGGCGACGACCTCGATCTTGACCTTTCGCGCTTCGAGCTTTCCCGCCTCAATGAGGAAAAGGAAGCGGCCGAGGAAGGCACCGCCGGGCCCGTTACCGCGGACGTTGCGACTGAGCCCGAAGAGCTGGAGCCCGCTCCGCTAGACGAGCTCGAATATGCCGATGACGCCGTGATGGCGCTCGATGGCTTCGAAGCCGACGATGACGAAGCCGACGATGACGAAGGCGACGGCAAAGACGTTGCCAGCGGCATCGCCCTTGCTGACCTCGAGCCCGCGGAGATGGCGCTCGGCGACTGGCTCGCGGCGGCGCGTGAAATGGCCGTCGAGGCCCGCACCAGCGAGGATCGCACCCGCAATGCGCTCTACGAGGCGATCGGCCGGGCCTACGATTTCTCGCTCGCAGCGGCCGAAAACCCCCAAGACTTCGACGAGCTGCTGGCCGATTCCGGGCTCGGCGTGCAGGACCGCGCGCCGATGACGCCGGTGGTGAAGCTCGTCTTCGGCGCGGACTACGACAAGACCCGGCTCACCGAGTACGCCGCCGCGCTCAGCCATGCGCACCGGCTCGAGCTGCCCCGCGGCTCGCTCGGCGACTACCTGCGCGGCGCGGAAGGCGGGCTCAAGGGCGTGGTCAAGGCCGAGCGGCAATTGCGCCGCGCCGAAAGCGGCAAGGCCGATCCCGCCGCCGACACCCGCGAGCTGCTTGCCGAGAAGCTGCGCGAGATGCGGCCGATCGATCTCTCGGAGATTTCTCCGTACGGCAGCGAGTTCGCCCTCGTGATGATCCGCCGCAGCGACAGCGGCGAAATCGCGCTGATCGGCGAGATCCCCGAGGACGCGGCGCTGATCGAGAAAGCGGCGAAAAAGCTGGTCGGCTGACGGGCCACCGCCGTGCGGCAAGCCCATCTCGATTTGCTGTTGGGGGTTGCGTTCTATACAGAGCTGGACGGGCCCTCGCCTTCAGCGGCGGTTCAGCCCTTGGGAGCATAGCTGCGACCCCGATGCGCCTTATCGCCCGCTCGCTCGCATGTCTCGCGGCCCTAGCGTTCGCTGCGCAGCCGATCGCCGCGCAGGACGCCAGCATCCTGCGCGATGCCGAAACCGAGCGGCTCCTCAAGGACATGGTCAACCCGCTGGTCGAGGCCGCGGGCCTGCCCAAGGACGCGGTCGACGTCGTGATCGTCAACGATTCCTCGGTCAACGCCTTCACTTCGCAAGGGCAGGTAATCTACGTCAATTCCGGCCTGATCAACATGGCCGACAACGCCAACCAGGTGCAGGGCGTGATGGCCCACGAGCTCGGCCACATCGTCGGCGGGCACTCCATTCGCTTCGACGAAGGCTTCAAGAACGCCGGCAAGATCACCCTGCTTTCGCTGCTCGTCGGCGTCGCGGCCGCGCTTGCCGGGTCCGGCGATGCGGCGATGGGCGCGATCTCGATGGGACAGCAAGCCGCCTACGGGTCGCTGCTCGGCTTCAGCCGGGCGCAGGAATCCTCGGCCGACGCGGCCGGGGCGACGTTCCTGTCGAAGGCCGGCATTTCGGGCCGCGGCAGCCTGCAGTTCTTCCAGAAGCTGCAGAACCTCGAGTTCCGCTACGGCTACCCGCACGACGAGGAAGCGGCCTTTGCCAGCACCCACCCGCTGTCCGGCGACCGCATCGCCACCCTTCGGGAGGTCTACGAAAAGGACAAGGCGTGGGGCGCGAGGACCGACCCTGAACTCGAGGAGCGGTTCCAGCTGGCCAAGGCCAAGCTCTACGGATACCTCGCCGATCCCGCCGACACGCTGCGGCACTACCCGACTTACGTGACGACGGAGCCGGCCCGTTATGCCCGGGTCTACGCCTACCACAAGCAATCGCGGCTCGACGATGCCCTGCACGAGGCCGACGCGCTGCTGGCCGAGAAGCCGAACAACCCGTATTTCCTCGAGATCAAGGGACAGGTGCTGCTGGAAGCGGGCAAGGCCGACGAGGCGCTCGCGCCCTTGCGCAAGGCGACCGAGCTGACCGGGAACAACCCGCTTATCGCCAGCACGTTCGGCCTCGCCCTCGTCAATACCGAGGACAAGTCGCACCTCGACGAGGCCGAAACGGTGCTTCGCGCGGCCGTCGCCCGCGACCGCGACAACCCGTTCGCGTGGTACGAACTGGGCCTCGTTTATGGCGCCAAGGGCGACATCGCGCGCGCCAATCTGGCGAGCGCCGAGCAGCAGATCATGACCGACAGCCCGGCCCAGGCCCTGCGCAGCGCGATGACCGCCCAGGCAGGCTTGCCGAAGGACTCGCCCGACTGGATCCAGGCGCAGGACATTTCGATGCAGGCGCGAGCACAGCTTGAACGCAAGAAGGACCGCAAGTAAGTCTGTCCCATGCGCTGGCTTGCGACAATCGTGCTCGCCCTTCTTGGCGGTTTCGCCGGGGCCGCTGCGTGGGACTATTCGGGCCTCGGCGGCCATTCCACCCGCAACTACCTTCTGGCGCACCCCGACGTGCTGCCGGAGGTCGTGAGCCGCTATCAAAGCCAGCAGCAACAGGCGCAGCTTGCGCCGGTCAGGGCCCAGCTCGAGATGCCGTTCCCCGGCGCCGTGCTCGGCAACCCGCAAGGCAAGGTCACGCTGGTCGAGTTCAGCGACTACGCCTGCACCTATTGCCGCCAGAGCGTCGCCGACGTGAAACGGCTGATCGCCGCCAACCCCGATTTGCGCGTCGTCGTTCGCGAATACCCGATCCTCCGTCCCGAGAGCGCGGATGCCGCCCGCATGGCCCTCGCGGCCGCCCAGCAGGGCAAGTACAGCGCCTACCACGACGCCATGTATGTCCTCGGCCCGCCGACCAAGCAGACCATCGAGCAGGCGGCGACGCAGGCAGGCGTCGACCTCGCGGCCGCCAACAAGGCCATCGCCAGCGGCGTTTTCGACGGATTCCTGAGGTCGAACATCGGGCTCGGCGAACGGATCGGCATCAGCGGCACACCCGGCTGGGTGATCGGCGACCGCGTGATCGACGGCGCCGTCGGGCAGGCCGCTCTGGGGCAGGCCATCGAGGAGGCGCGAAGATCCTGAAGGCGCTCGCCTCTTTGTTCCGGCCCACGTCGGAGCAAGACCCGGCCGTCACAGTAGATCCGACCGGGGCCGGCAGTATCGCCATGCTGCCCTTCCGGCCGACCCCTTTCTTTGCCGACAAGAACCGCGCTTTCTGGAACCTGCAGTTCATCGGCTGGGGCGGCTCGATGCTGCTGCGGTCGATCACCAACATCGCCAACGGGACGCCGCTCGCCTTCCTGGTGCTGACGCTGATCGCGACGATCACCGGCTTCTCGATGAGCCTCATCCTGTCGGTAATCTACGGCAAGCTGATCAACCAGCGACCGCTCGTCACCTGGAGCGCGACCGCGCTGGCACTGGCCGTCGCCGTGGGGGTCGCGGCGCTGATCGACGGATGGACGATCAGCCTGTGGCGCGGCGACAGCGACCGCAGCTTCGCCAGCCTCGTGCTCGGCGTCTTCTACATGGACATGACCCTGCTGGGCGCGTGGTCGGCGCTCTACTACGCGATCAACTATTATCTCCAGGTGGAGCAGCAGGCGGACCGCCTCGAACGGCTCGAGGCGCAGGCCACCGGCGCGCAACTGGCGATGCTGCGCTATCAGCTCAATCCGCACTTCTTGTTCAACACGCTGAACTCGATCAGCACGCTGGTGCTGCTCAAGCAGACCGAGCCCGCCAACGCGATGCTGACGCGGCTGTCCGGGTTCCTCCGGCATACTCTGGTCAGCCAGCCCGGCGGCAAGGTGACGATCGCCCAGGAAGTCGAGACCCTGAAGCTGTACCTCGACATCGAGCGGATGCGTTTCGAGGAGCGCCTGCGCACGGTGTTCAGCATCGATCCCGCGGCCGCCGATGCCCTGATCCCGTCTTTCTTGTTGCAGCCGCTGGTCGAGAACGCGATCAAGTACGCGGTCTCGCCGCAGGAAGAGGGGGCGAGGATCAGCCTCTCGGCGCAGCTCGTCGGCAATCGCATCCGCTTGGCCGTATCCGATACCGGCCCGGGATTGCGCGCCCGGCCGGCGCGGGCAACGCTGCCGGCAACGATGAAGGGCGCCGGCAACACCGTTTCGACAGGAGTCGGCCTCGCCAACATTCGCGACCGCCTGGCCCAAGCCTATGGCGACGATCACCTGTTCGATATCCGCACGCCGCCCGAAGGCGGTTTCACCGTCGTGATCGAAGTGCCTTACGAGCGTCAGGCCGCCCCGGAAAAGACTCCGGCGGCGCTCGAGAAACCCTCCGCCCCTCCAACCGTTACTCCCGCGCCGGCCGCGCGCCCCTTGGGACTTGATGCATGACCATTCGCACCATCATCGTCGATGACGAGAAGCTTGCCATTCAGGGGCTGCAGCTGCGGCTCGAGAAATTCCCGGACGTCGAAGTCATCGAAACCTGCGCCAATGGACGCGAGGCGATTCGCAAGATCAAGACCGAAAAGCCCGACCTCGTCTTCCTCGACATCCAGATGCCGGGGTTCGACGGCTTCTCGGTGGTCAAAGGCGTGATGGAGATCGAGCCCCCGCTGTTCGTCTTCGTGACCGCTTACGAGGAGCACGCGATTCGCGCGTTCGAGGCCAACGCGGTCAACTACCTGATGAAGCCGGTCGACGAGGACAGGCTCGCCGACACGATCGACCGCGTGCGCCTGCGGCTCGCCGAAAAGCGCTCGGCGGAAGAAGCCGAAAAGCTCAAGGACGTCCTCGCCGAAGTCGCGCCCGAGGCGATGGAGCAGATGCCGATCGAGGAAGAGACCGCGGGGCGCTACGAGAAGCTGATCAACGTCAAGGACCGCGGGCAGATCTTCCGTGTCGACGTCGACACCATCGAGCACATCGAGGCCGCCGGAGACTACATGTGCATCTACACCGGCGACAATTCGCTGATCCTGCGCGAGACGATGAAGGACCTCGAACGCCGCCTCGATCCGCGCGTCTTCCAGCGCGTCCACCGCTCGACGATCGTCAACCTCGACCAGGTCCGTCAGGTGCGCCCGCACACCAACGGCGAATGTTTCCTGGTGCTCGATTCCGGTGCCGAGGTGAAGGTCAGCCGGTCCTATCGCGACGTGGTCGCTCGGTTCGTCCACTAGCTCCGCCGGCTTGTGTCGGTTAGGGGGCGGCATGGGCCGGTTCACGCTCCCCGGATTCGATCTCGACCGCTTCGTGCGCGCGGCGCTCGACGAGGATCTCGGAACGGGTCTTGCCGGCGGTGGCCACGACGTCACCGCCGAAAGCGTCATCCCGCCGGCCGCGCGCTTTTCGGGCGTCATGGACAGCCGCGACGCGACAGTGGTCGCCGGCCTGCCGATTGCGGCCGCCTTCTTCCGTGTCCTCGACCCGGATGTCGCGATCGAAATACTCGTTGAGGAAGGGGCGGAGGCGGAGCCGGGCGCCGACCTGATGCGGCTCTCCGGCCTCGCTCGGGCCATGCTGACGGCCGAGCGCTCAGCCCTCAATACGATCCAGCACCTCTCCGGGATCGCCACGCTGACCCGGCGCTACGTCCGGGCGATGGGAGACACCGGTTGCGTCCTGCTCGACACGCGCAAGACCCTCCCAGGCCTGCGCGTGCTCGAGAAATACGCGACGCGCCTCGGCGGCGCGCGGAACCATCGCATGGGCCTGTGGGACGGCGCGATGATCAAGGACAACCACCTGCTCGTCGCCGGCGGCGTCGCCGAGGCCGTGCGGCGGGCCCGCGAGGCGGGAATTGGACAAGTCATTTGTGAGGTGGACCGGCTCGAACAGATCGAGCCGGCTGTCGCGGCGGGTGCGACCCACATCTTGCTCGACAACATGGATGCGCAAACATTGCGCGAGGCCGTCGCCATTGTCGCTGGCCGAGCCAAGACCGAGGCCTCCGGCGGAGTAACGCTCGACACGATCGGCGCCATCGCCCGGACCGGGGTCGACTTCGTCTCGGTCGGCCGGATCACGCAAAGCGCTCCGGCCGCCGACATCGGGCTCGATTTCGCTCCTGGCTGACGCGCTAGCGTCGCGCGGCGAAGAAGGTCCGCAGCAGCTCGGCCGCTTGGCGTTCGCCGAGGCCTGCGTACACCTGCGGGCGGTGCAGGCACTGCGGCTGCTCGAACACGCGCGCGCCGTGCTCGACCGCGCCTCCCTTGGGATCGGGCGCGCCGTAGTAGAGCCGGGCGATCCGGGCATGGGCGATGGCGCCGGCGCACATGGCGCACGGCTCCAGCGTGACCCACAGGTCGCAATCGGCGAGCCGCTCGTTACCGATGGCCTCGGCGGCCGCACGGATGGCCAGGATCTCGGCATGGGCCGTCGGGTCACTGAGTTCGCGCGGCCGGTTCCACCCCTCTCCGACGACGACGCCGTCGCGGGTGACGACGGCTCCGATCGGCACTTCCCCGCTGGCCTCGCCGGCACGCGCGAGTTCCAGCGCACGGAGCATGGGCGGGGGCAGCGGCCAGACGGTCATGCCGACGCGCTACCCTCGCCGGGCAATGGTCGCAATGGTGCCGCGCCCGCGCTTGACCGAATCCCCCTCCGCCGCTATGCGCGCCGCTTTCCCGGACACCATCCGATTGACGAGACGAGACGAATCATGTCGCGCATCTGCGAATTGACCGGCAAGAGCCGCCAGGTTGGCCACAACGTGAGCCACGCCAACAACAAGACCAAGCGCGTCTT
>DATJHD010000016.1:0-2292 GCA_035494275.1 Croceibacterium sp. | reverse complement strand
AGGTTGGCCTCGGTGAAATCGACCTCCTCGCCGCCAACGATCTGGTAGCGCACCTCCGGGTTCGCCCGGCGAAACGCGGCGAGGCGCTGCGACAGCCACTGGGCGTAGAATTCGCGCGGGGCGGCGATGGTGAAGAAGTGGCTCGATTGGCCGGCCTGCATCGCCTGCACGCTTTCCTCAAAGCGCAGGAATCCTTCGCGCAGCGGGTCGAGACCGGCCTCGGCCTCGTCGGTCAGCTCGAGACCCTTGCTGGTCCGGCGGAACAGCACGACGCCGAGGACGTCCTCGAGCGCACGGATCTGCTGCCCCACCGCCGCCGGCGTGACCGCGAGCTCGTCGGCCGCGCGCGTGAACGACAAGTGCCGCGCGGCGGCGTCGAACACGCGCAGGGCATTGAGGGGCAGATGCGTGCGCTTCATGGCTCGGCGCATGTATTGCGCAAGTCCGCGCGCGGCAAGCGCGAGCGCGGGCGGAAAGCGGTTGCGCACAGGAAGAATCCTCGCAAGTATCCGCCGCGAGGCGTTTGGGTGGGGACTTGGACGCATGCGACTGCCGGAGAAACTGCCGGGACTGAGGGGCCGCTGGCTGACCGCGTACAAGCTGCTGTGGTGGGCGATGCTCGCCGTCAGCCTGGTTGCCGTCACCTTCGGACAGTGGCGCTCCGGCCAGACCCCCGGTGACATCCCGTTCGGCGAAACGGGCGCCACCGTCGCGCTCGCCGCATCGACCCTGGATGCGCTGATCGTGCTGACCGGCGCCGGGCTGCTGTTCTGGCGCCGGCCCGGCGACCCCGTCGCGGCGCTCTTGTCTCTTGGCTTGCTGGCCGTGCCGGCGAACGAGGCCGCGCACCTCGTTTCGAATGTTTGGATGCGCGGCGCGCTGGACAACGTTCTCGACGCGGTGCCGATGGTCTGCATCCTTCTTGGCATGACCGTTTTCCCAAGCGGCCGCTTCCGCCCCCGCTGGACGCTGCTGATCGTGCCCGCCATTCTCGCCTGGGGCCTGCAGATGTTCGCCGGAGACGGGCTGCCGACGGCGTTGCAGCTCGCGCTGATCCTGCCGGCACTGGTCGTGGCCGTCGCCAGCCTGGCCTGGCGCTATCGCGCGATGGACCCCGGCACGCAGAAGCAACAGGTCAAATGGGTCATGCTGGGTTTCGCCGCCTTCTTCGCCAGCGGGATGGTCGAGTTCGCGCTGATAATCCTCGACGCCGCGGTGACGGGCGCAGCAGCGCATTTTGCGATCTTCGTCGGCGTTAACCTCATGACCCCGCTCGAAGGCTTCTCCATCGTCGGCGGGCTGCTCGTCTCGCTGCTGCGCTATCGCCTTTACGACGCGGATGCGGCGATCAGCCGCTCGGCGCTCTATGCCGGCCTCACGGTCGTGCTGTTTGGCATTTTCGCGGCGAGCGAGACCCTGCTGCAGGCTCTCAGCCAGAAATGGCTCGGGGTGAGCAATGGTGCGGTCGGCGGCGCGCTGGCGGCGGCGCTTGCCGCTTCGCTGCTGGTTCCGCTGCACCGTCGGCTGAACGACTGGGCCAAAAAGCACTTCCAGCGCGATCTCAGCCGCTTGCGCGCGAAACTGCCCGAGGTGCTGATCGCGATCCGCGACAGCAGCAACCCGGCCGAGCTGGCCGACGACGCGCTGCGGCTGGCGATGCGTGGCGTGCATGCGAGCCACGGGGCGATCCTGCTTGCCGGGCAGGGCCGGTTTGAGGTCTCGCGCGCCGACGGCATTCCAGCCGAGAAGGTAACGGCGGAACTGGCGCGCGACTTGCCGGCCGACCCTTTGTCGGCAGCGATTCGTGCGGACGATCCCCTCTTTCCGCTACGCTTGCCGCTCGTCGCTCCGGACGGGACGACGGCCGGTTGGCTGGTCCTCGGCCCGCACCCCGACGGCAGCGGCTATGGCAAGGAGGACCGCAAGGCGCTCGAGGAGCTCGCTCCGCCGCTCGCTCGGGCGCTGTCGCTGGCGATCGATCGCTCACGCCGCGAGCAGGAACGCGAGGCGGAGCGCCGATCGCTCGTCGAGCGGCTCGCTCAACTTGAGGAAACTCTCGCCCGGGTGGCCAACCCCCCGCGCGAGGCCGGGGCGCCCTAGTCCGAGGCTGCGGCCGCGGTGGGCGCAGCGAGCGACGGCGGCCGCGAGAAGCGGGCGGATTCGAGCAGGAACGAGGCCATCTTCTGCTTGCCGGTCGAGGTCAGCGACAAGGACACCTCGCGCGTCTGGCAATCCTTGTGGCTGCGTTCGACCAGCCGCTTGTCGATCAGCATGTTGACACTGCGATGCACC
>DATJHD010000015.1:0-5043 GCA_035494275.1 Croceibacterium sp. | reverse complement strand
TGATGCTTTCGGGATAGACCCGGCTGCCGTCGATCGTCACGTCGGCGGGAGCAGGCGAGGGCGGCACCGTCGCGCAGGCCGCGAGCGTCAGCCCCGCCAGCCAGGTGCAGCCTCGTCTCATCCCTGACCTCCCCGAACGATTGTTATGCTTTCGGCCACCATAGAGCCGCGCCGGCACGAGAAAAGGGGCAAAGAGGCCATAATCTTCACGGTCGTTAGCGTTGAGCCCTTCACATTCCTGCCCGCACTCGGCAAGACTGCGGCAAACAACTTCGGGATCGGGGATGACTCGGCTGCTCAATTGGAAGGCGCTGCGCCTTTCCGCTCTCGCCTTCGTTCTGCTCGCCATCGGCGGCCTCGTCTACGCGATGGCTCCGGCCGGGCCCGCCAACGTGACGCAAGCGCGGCTCGCCGCCGCCGCCCGCCCCGGCGACGACTGGATCACCCACGGCGGCGGCTGGCAGGAACAGCGCTTCAGCCCGCTCACGCAGATCAACGACAGGAACGTCGGCCGCCTCGGGCTGCTGTGGTACGACGACCTCCACACTTACCGCGGCGTCGAGGCCACTCCGCTCGAGATCGACGGCGTCCTCTACAACATCTCGGCATGGGACGTGACCACCGCCTATGACGCGGTCACCGGCAAGAAGCTGTGGACCTACGATCCGAAGATCGATCCCGCCGTCACCAGCTGGATCTGCTGCGGGCCGGTGAGCCGCGGGGTCGCCGCGTGGCACGGCAAGATCATCATCGCCACGCTCGACGGGCGCCTGATCGCGCTCGACGCGAGGACGGGCAAGCCGGTGTGGACCGCCGACACGGTGCTCGACAAGGGCCAGCCGATCACCCTGACCGGCGCCCCGCGCATCGCCGACGGCAACGTTGTCATCGGCAACGCCGGGGGCGACCTCGGCGCGCGCGGCTACATCACCGCGTGGAACGCCGATACCGGCAAGCACGCATGGACGTTCTGGATCGTGCCGCCCGAGCCCGGCAAGCTCGACAACGCCGCGTCCGACAGCGTCGCGGAAATGGCGCAGAAGACCTGGGCCGGCCCGTGGTGGAAGTACGGCGGTGGCGGCAACGACTGGGATTCGATCTCCTACGATCCCAACCTGCACCTCGTCTATTTCGGCACGGGCAACGGCTCGCCCCACCCGCACCGCTTCCGCTCGGCGGGCAAGGGCGACAACCTGTTCCTGTGCTCGATCGTCGCGGTCGACGCGCGCACCGGGCAGTACAAGTGGCATTACCAGGAAATCCCGGCCGAGGAATGGGACTACGACTGCACCTCGCCGACGATCATGGCGACGCTGACGATCGACGGGAAGAAGCGCGACGTCATCATGCACGCGCCGAAGGACGGCATCTTCTACGTGCTCGACCGCAGGACGGGCGAGTTCATCAGCGCCAAGCCGTACATGCCGATGAACTGGGCCAAGGGCGTCGATCCCAAGACCGGCCGGCCGATCCTCTACCCCGATGCCGAGCCGCAAGTGAAGCCGCACCTCATCTCGCCCGGCTCGGGCGGCGGCCACAACTGGAACCCGATGAGCTTCAGCCCGCTCACCGGCCTCGTCTACATCCCGATGATGGAAGGCTACATGGTCGAATCCATCGTCGAGGACGACCAGTTCAAGTTCACCCTCGGCAAGACGACGATCAACCAGGGCTACGCCAACGAGCCCGAGCTCAGGAAGAAGCTGCGCCAGCAGGCCGCCGACTTCGAGAAGGGGTACATGCTCGCGTGGGACCCGGTGCACCAGCGCGAGGCCTTCCGCATCCCCTACCCGCACGCAGGCAGCGGCGGCACGATGACCACCGCTGGCAACCTCCTCGTCCAGGGGACGATCAACAAGACCTTCGCGATCTACCGCGCCGACAACGGCGAAAAGCTGTGGGAACTGCCGGTCGGCTCGGTCCCCGTCAGTGGCCCGATCACTTACATGGTCAACGGCAAGCAGTACATCGCGGTCAACGTCGGCTGGAACAGCGCGATCGTCTCCAAGCTCACCAACCCCGACGGCACGCCGTTCAGCTACGCCCCGGCGCGGCTGATGGTGTTCGCGCTCGACGCCAAGGGCGTGACGCTGCCGCCGGCGCCGCCCTCGAGCGCGATTCCGGCGCCGCCGAACGACAAGGTCGACCCGGCCGTCGCCGCCAGGGGCGAGGCGCTCTACACGCAGAACTGCGCGATCTGCCACGGCCCCGCCGCGGTCGGCGGAGTCAAGGACCTGCGCCATCTCACCAAGCAGGTGCACGCCGACTTCCTCAACATCGTCCTTGGCGGCAGCCGCGAGAAGCTCGGCATGCCCAAGTTCGGCGGCAAGCTCAGCCAGCAAGACGCCGAGGCGATCCACGCCTACCTGATCAAGCGCGCGCAGGACGATTACCAGCCGAACTTCATGGACCTGGTGAAGCGGCAATGAGGCTCGCCCCGCTCGCGGCGCTGGCGCTCGTCATCGCCCCCGCTCCGGCGATCGCCCAGGCGGCCGGCGAGGCCAGCGCGGTCGTCGCCCCGAAGTGCGACCACGATTGCCTGATCGCCACGGTCGAAGCGCACATGAAGGCGCTGGCCGCGCGCGATCCCTCCGAGCTCAAGCTGGCGAAGGGGGTGCGCTACGCCGAGAACGACGTTCTGCTGCCGGTCGGACAGGGCCTGTGGCGCACGGTCACCGGCGTGGATGCCACCGGCCTCACCGCCGCCGATCCGCTGACCGGCAACGCCGCCTGGTTCGGCTCGGTCAGGGAGAACGGCAAGCCGGCGATCTACGCGGTGCGCGTGCACGTCGATGCCGCCGGCGCGATCGACGAGATCGAGGCGGTGGTCCACCGCAAGACCGCGCTTCCCGCGCCGTTCGGCGACGTTGCGAAAATGGTCCACGACCCCGAGTTCAACGAGGTCCTCCCGCCCGAGCAGCGCCGCCCGCGCGAGCGCATGCTGTCGATCGCCGACGGCTATTTCAGCACCGTCGAATTGAATGACGGGCAGGTCCTCACGCAGTTCACCGACGATTGCGGCCGGCTCGAGAACGGCATCAGCACGACCGCGCCGGCGCCAACCGCTCCTGGCGCGAGCGGCGGCGGCAACGCCGCGGCGATCGCCACCGGCTGCGAGAACCAGTTCAAGCTCGGCCTCTACAAGATCAACAAGCGCGTCCGCCGCGATTTCTTCATCATCGACACCGAGCGCGGGGTCGCGGTTGCCCGCGGCTTCTTCGACCACGCCAACGAGTTCGACACCTACAAGCTCACCAACGGGCGCGAGATGAAGACCGCGCTCAAGTGGCCGAACTCGATCACCCTAATCGAAGCCTTCCGCATCCGCGACGGCAAGATCGCCCGCATCGAGGCGGTGTTCACTTACGTGCCGTACTTCATGCCCGACCCGTTCCGCGAGGGCGTGTCGCACCCGCCGCACTACGCGCCGCAGCCCAAGGCGTGCGATGCCGCCTGCCTCACGGGTGAGGCGAATGCGGTGATGCAGGCCTACGTCGGCAACGCCTGGCGCACGGTGAACTGGGCGCCGAAGGTCGGCTACGGCGAGAACGGCGTCGGCATCCGCGTCGGCGAGGGCATCTGGGCGACCGTCACCGCGATCGACCCGCAGCCGCTCATCATCGCCGACGCGCAGACCGGCAAGGCGGTGTGGCTCGGCGGGATCGAGGAGCATGGCCAGCCCGCCTGGGCCGCGGTCACGGTCACCGCCGACGGCAAGCGGGTCGGCGATGTCGAGGCGACCATCCGCCGCAAGGAATACGGCGCCCCGTGGGCCGCGCCCGCTTCACCCCCCTCCTTCGCCGAGCTGCCCGCCGACCGGCGCACGCCGCGCGCGCACATGCTCAAGCTGGTCGACGGTTTCTACGACGCCCTCAACGCCCACGGCGGCAAGGTCCCTGCCGGCCTCGCCCCCGCGTGCCAGTGGAACGTCAACGGCCAGGCTTTGGGCGCCTGCGCCGCTCCGCTCAAGGCCGACGGCCTGCAATGGATCGCCCGTTGGCGCGACAGGCAAGTGCTGGCGGTTGATGAAAAGCGCGGCCTCGTCGCGGTGCGCGTGTTCGAGGATATCCCGTCCGTCCCGCGCCAGTTCACCCCCGCCAACGGAACCACGCGGCCCAATCCCACCGACTATCCGCACAGCCTGCAGATCATCGAGATCTTCCGCATCGAAGGCGGCAGGATCGAGGCGCTCCGCCGGATCAGCTCGGAACTGCCGTACGGGATGAAGCCGCACGAGTGACCGAGCGCGACAGGTTACTCCTTCGCGCCGCCGAACAGTCCCTTGGCCATCCCGAGCACGTCGTTGAGCGGGTTGCCGTCGCCGTCGCGATCGAGGGCGGAGGTGATCCCGGAGAGCACCTGCGGGTTGTCCTGCACGATCTGCGCGTAATGGCCGAGCGAGGATTCGCCGCCGATGTGCTCGACGATTTGCGACAGGACCGAAGCGTCGAGGCCGGTATGAGCGGCGGCGGTTCGAACCGTGTCGCCTTCCTTCACATGGGCCGCCCCCAGGGCCGCCACGGCCTTTTCCGCCATCGACGGGTCGATGCCTACCTTGGCTGCGAGGTTTTCAAGGTCGGTCCCGCCGACCGAGCCGAGGATCGAATCGAAAATGCCCATGAAACTCTCCTGAAATGGCCTCACGCCCCTGAAGACGCGGCGGTTGCCGCGTCCAAGGCCGGATTGGCCTTGGCCGCACCGGTGAAGCCGCACTGCGATTGCTCCATCGGAACCTGCTTGGTGATGCGGGTGGCATTCTGCGCGTAGGCCTCGGTCACCGAGCCGTGATTGACGGTCTTGCCCCGCAGCGGGCTCACGTTCTGGCACAAGTGGAAGACATGGGGCGTGGTGGCCTTCTTGGCGCCGTTCTCGGGCGCGATCCAGTACACCACGTCCTGGCCGTTGGGGTGCGCCGCGTCCTTCGTCGCGTCGGCGACGGTGGCGGAGTCCGCGGCGATCGCCTTGGCCTGCTCGGCGACCTCGGGCGAACAGGCGGTGGTCGGCTGCCCGGACTTAATCTGCGTCGCGCACTGGTTCATGTCC
>DATJHD010000014.1:0-4857 GCA_035494275.1 Croceibacterium sp. | reverse complement strand
CGCGTCGAACATGTTGGGATAGGTCCGTTCCGGCCCGAGCAGGAAATTGAGGATGCGATGGGCGTGCTCGCCTTCGCGCAGGCGCGCCCAGAGGTTGGCGCGCCAGGCGGTCGCCCAGCCGGTCGACTGGTCGCCGCGCATTTCGAGCGATTTGCGCGCCGCGGCGGCCAGCTCGGGCGTGTCGTCGAGGTCGATCTGATCGCTCGGGAACAGGCCGTAGAGGTGCGAGACGTGGCGATGGTCGCGCTCCGGCGCCGCGCCATCCCAATCGAACTGCCATTCCTTGAGTTGCCCCAGCGAGCCGATCCCGGGCGGCGCGAGCCGGGCGCGCGCGGATTTCAGGTCGGCGGCGAATTCGCTGTCCGTCCGCAGGATCGCTGCGGCACGAGCGGTGCGGTCGAACAGGTCGCGGAGGATTTCCATGTCCATCGTCGGCCCGGCGCACAGGGATGCGCCGTGGGGGTGGACATTCTCGGGCGACAGCGACGGGTTCGTGACCAAAAAACCGGTCCTCGGGTCCGTCACGAGCACGTCGAGGAAGAACTCGCAGGCGCCCTTGAGGACCGGGTAGATCGCCCTGAGGTAGTCCGTGTCGCGCCCGTAGTCATAGCGGCTCCACAAATGCAGACAGAGCCACGCGCCGCCGGTCGGCCACAGGCCCCATCGCGCGCCGTCGATCGGCGCCGTGGCGCGCCACAAGTCGGTGTTGTGATGGGCGACCCAGCCGCGCGCGCCGTACATCTCTCGCGCGGTCCTCGCCCCGGTGAGGGCGAGGTCCTTCACGAGCGCCACCAGCGGCTCGACGCATTCTGCGAGAGCCAGCGGCTCGGCCGGCCAGTAGTTCATCTCGGTATTGATGTTGATCGTGTACTTCGATTCCCAAGGCGGCGTGGTGCTGTCGTTCCAGATGCCCTGCAGGTTGGCCGGTTGGGTGCCCGGCCGCGAGCAGCAGATCAAAAGGTAGCGCCCATAATCGAAGTACAGCGCGGCGAGCGCGGGATCGGCGCTCGCCTGGCTGATGGCGATGCGCTGGTCGGTTGGCCGGTCGGCGGCGGGCGTGCGGCCGAGATCGAGCCGGACGCGGCGAAACAGCGCGCGATGCGCCCCGGCGGTCTCGGCCGCGATCCGCCCGAAGCTTTTGCCGCGCGCGGCGGCGATCTGCCGGCGGGTGATGGCGGCCGGATCGCCGCCGATGTCGTCGAAGCGGCGATAGCTGGTCGCGATCGCAAGCAGCAGGGTGACTTCGTCGGCGCGGCGAACCGCGATGCGATCAGTGCGATGATGGATTTCGCCGTCAGCGACCATCGCGGCCAGCCGGGCCTCGAAGCGCAGCGCTCCCTCGACGCCGTCCTGCGAGGCGTTGCGGCCAGCGAGCACGAGGTCGGGTCCGTCGGAACCCATCTCCACCGCGCTCTGGGGCGAGCGAAGCGAGATGTCGCAATCGATCGCGCCGCGCCGGTTTGCCGACAGCCTCAGCGCGATCACCTGATCGATCGGGGAGACGACCACCTCGCGTGTGAACGCCACTCTACCGAGCGTGAACCGGGTCGTCGCCATCGCCGCATCGAGGTCGAGTTCCCGGCGGTAGCCGGTCACGGTTGCGGCGGCACCCGGGATGTCGATCAAGAGGTCGCCCACCGGCTGGTAGGCCATCTGCTTGAGCGGCCTTGCCATGAGCTTTTCGCCGGCAAGGGCCTCGGCTTCGGCCCAGCGGTTGGCGAAGATGAGCTCGCGAACGTGCGGCAGCGCCGCCCTCGCGTCGGGATTGACCGGATCATAGGGCCCGCCGTTCCACAGCGTGTCCTCGTTGAGCTGCAGCCGCTCGTGGATCGTGCCGCCGAAGACCATCGCACCTAGGCGGCCGTTGCCGACCGGCAAGGCCTCGGTCCACGCCTGCGCCGGCCGAGCGTACCACAGGCGCTGATCGCGCGACGGCCACGGGGGCGCCGCCCAGCCGGGCACGGCCATCGCCCCGCCGAGCGCCGCTCCGCCCTGGAGCATCGAGCGGCGCGTGATCCTTGGCACCCGTGTCTGCCCTCCCGAAGCCGGTGCCGGCAGGAGAGCCTATTACTCTGACTGTTGCAAGCCTCCCCGGAAACTTTCATGATAGCGCTACCAGACCGCCAGGGGAGTGACATGCACAAGCGACTTGCCGCCGCGCTGCTAGCTACGGCTTGCGCGCTCGCACCGGATTGCGCAGCCTATGGGCAGGACCTCGCGATAACGCCGGCGCAAACCCTCGAGGGGCGCGGCATAACCGTGGTCGTCAATCACGACCCGTGGAGCCCGATCTTCTTCGACGAGAAGAACGGCGGCATCCAGGTCATCCTCCACGGCCAGCGCGTCGCCGCAGACGGCGACGTGCGCCTCAATCCGACGCCCGAGCAATGGGATCCGGTTCCGCTCTTCATCGACCGCTCGGTGGACGCCGCTCGCCATGCGGTCGTCGTGCGGGCCGCTTACAAGGATCAGGACCTCGCCTATCAGGTCAGGGTTTCGCCCGAAGGGACGGGCTTTCGTATCGCTGTCGACCTCGACAAGCCGCTTCCCGCCAGCCTCGCTGGCAAGGCCGGCTTCAATCTCGATTTCCTGCCGACCGCCTATTTCGGCAAGACCTACTATCTCGACAGCGCCCCGGGCCTGTTCCCGCGCGACCCCACGGGCCCGATGAGCACCGACGGCTCGGGCGATCCGCAGCCGCTCGCGTCCGGCGGGCACTCGATCACGCTCGCGCCCGAGGATCCGCTGTCGCGGGTGACGATCACCTCCGACAAGGCTCCGCTGGCGCTGTACGACGCGCGCAACCGCGCGCAGAACGGCTGGTTCGTCGTTCGCTCCCTGATCGCCGCGGGTGCCCGAACCGATGCGGTCGTCTGGCACGTCAGGCCGAACTTCATCGCCGACTGGGTGCGCGATCCGGTCGTGTCCTACAACCAGGCGGGCTACACGCCCGCGCGCAGCAAGGTCGCGGTGATCGAGCTCGATCCCAACTTCAAGGCGCCGGCCCGGGCAACGCTGCTGAAGCTGACCGCCGCCGGAAAGCCCGAGGCCGTTCTCACCGCGAACGTCAAGCCCTGGGGCAAATGGATGCGTTATCGCTACGCCACGTTCGATTTCTCGAGCGTACGCGCCCCGGGACTCTACGAAATCGCCTACGCCGGCCGCACGACCGGCCCGTTCACGATCGCCGCCGACGCCTACGACCGCATCTGGCAGACGTCGCTCGACACCTACCTCGCGGTGCAGATGGACCATGTGCGGGTGCGCGAGCAGTATCGCATCTGGCAGGGCGTTTCGCACCTCGACGACGCTCGCCAGGCGCCGCCCGACATCGTCCACTTCGACGGCTACCATATGGGGCCGAACCTCGATTCGCCGTTCAAGCCCGGCGAGCATATTCCCGGCCTCGCCGTCGGCGGCTGGCAGGATGCCGGCGACTACGACATCCAGACGCCGAGCAATGCCTTCGTCGTGCGCGACCTCGTCCGCGGCCGCGAGCTGTTCGGCCTCGACTGGGACGAGACCAGCGTCGACGAGGCGGCCCGCTACGTGCAGATCCGCAAGCCCGACGGGGTGCCGGACTCGATCCAGCAGATCCGCCACGGAACGCTGCAGCTGCTCGCCCAGTTCGACGTCTTCGGGCATGCGATCGTCGGCATCGTCGACCCGACGCTCGAGCAGTACACGCACCTCGGCGATGCGGCATCGCAGACCGACGGCAAGGTTTACGATGCCTCGCTGAACGCGAACGGGAGCAAGGGGGATCGCTCCGGCCGGAAGGACGACCGCTGGGCGTTCACGACCGACCTTCCGGCCAACGATCTTTCCATGGCGGGCGCGCTGGCGGCGGCGAGCCGGGCGCTCCGGGCTGCGGATCCGGACCTTGCCGGCAAGGCGCTCGCCGCGGCCAAGACGCTGTGGCAGGCGCAGCGAAGCCGCCTTGGCTTCGCCGACACCAGCGACGGGCGCGACGGCCCCGGCAATCTCGCGCTATCCGACGCGGAAGCGACGATCGAGCTGCTGATGGCCACTCGAGGGGAGGGCATCTACCAGGCCCGGCTCACCGAGCTGCTGCCCGTGATCGAGCAGAACTTCCCGCAGGTCGCCGCGTCGGCCGTGCTGGCGATCCCCTACATGGGGGCCGATTACAGGGCCCGGCTGGTGCCCGCCGTTCGCGCCGCGAGGGATAAGGCCGATGCGATGCGCGCGAAGAATCCCTTCGGCGTGCCGATCGGCGAAGGCTCGTGGGCGGGGTCCCACCAGGTCGCCGAGTTCGGCACCGACATGTACCTCCTGCACCGGGCCTTTCCGGAGATCGTCGGTACCCGCTACACGCTCGATGCCATCGATTACCTGCTCGGCAGGCACCCGGCGAACAACCTGTCGCTGGTGTCCACGGTGGGCACGCAGTCGAAGCTGATCGGCTACGGCCACAACCGCGCGGACTACAGCTTCATCCCCGGCGGGCTGGTGCCGGGCGTGCTGATCATCAAGCCCGACTTTCCCGAGCTCAAGGTCGACTGGCCGTTCCTGTGGTACGAGAACGAATACACCGTCGGCACGACTGCCGCCTACATTCTCGCCGCCAACTCCGCCCTTGCGGTGACCAAGGAGCGCTAACTCGCGGCGCGCGCGACGGAGAACCGGTAGACGATGCGGTTCTCGTAAGTCTGCCCGGGATCGAGCCGCGCCGATCCGAACGAAGGCTTGTTGGGCGTGTCGGGAAAGACCTGCGGCTCGAAGCAGAGGCCGTCGCCCTGGCGATAGATCACCCCGCCCTTGCCGGTCGCGGTGCCGTCGAGGAAATTGCCGGTATAGAACTGCACGCCGGGCTGGTTGGAGAATATCTGCATCGTC
>DATJHD010000013.1:0-2047 GCA_035494275.1 Croceibacterium sp. | reverse complement strand
TACACTTCGCGGGTCGTCGACTCGGTGTTCGTCGGGGAGAGCGCCAACATCGGCAACCCGCGCACCCCGGCGGAGATCGCCTACGGCCGCAGCCTGCCGAAGACCGACATCCCGGACTTCCCGATCCGTGGCTACGAGTTTTACGACCTGCGCCACGACGTGGGGAACACCACGTTCATCAACTTCCAGCCCAATGCAGAACGCGATTCCGAAGCGGTTTCCTACCTCATGTACACCAGCTTCGGGATGAGCACCGAGAACTCGATCGAGGGCGCGAAGTTCGTCAACTCCAAGCCGGTCGGCTTCCCGCCGCGGGTACGGCGCTGGGCCTCGGATTTCGGCCGCAGCAACGCCTGGCGCGGCGCGGCCATCCACGACAAGGACGGCTCGGTCAGCGGCGTGCCCAACTCCTACATCGTCCTCGACAACGGCATCGCCGACGACGAGCAGGACTGCACGATCAAGCCGACCTGGGGTGCTGCAGTGTGCAAGGGCGACTTCGGCCACTTCAACGTCGGCGGCAATTTCGGCTTCGGCGGCGAGCCGATCACCGACCCCGTCATGCTCAGCCGCAACGGCCGGCGGTGGGAATACACCGGACAGACCACGGTCCACAGCGGCTCCGAGGTGCGGGTCGAGACGGCGCGCAAGGACCTGTCCCTCACCTTGAACGAAATGGACGACGGCTCGTGGGTCATCTTCCAGCTTCCGGGCTTCACCACCACGGCCGGGGGCCAGCAGGAACCCAGCCTCGACGCCCTGCGGGCCGCCCCGAAGACCGCGTATTTCAAGGATGGCAACAACCTGTGGGTCAAGCTGGTGGTCGACAACAAGGCCGGCCAGACCGTTGCGCTCGGCCGGCCCGGCGTAGGCGTGAGCACCGTCGGCCCCGGCCCAGGCGGTGCTTTCCCCGCGGGCGCCCGCCTCGACGTCAGCCGCGACGTCAAGGTGACCTCGGCCTCGCAGGATGGGCAAACCCGACGCGAGTAACACGCCACGAAAGGTTCACGATGACGCCGCCAGGGAGCGAGAGGGAGCATCGGTGGAGCCGCGTGCGGGCGGGCATGAGCGAGGCGCGCATCGATTGCCTGATCGTCGTCGGCAACGCCGGGCTCAACCTGTACCGCCTGGCCGACCTGCACTACCTGACCGGCATGGCGCGCGAGGGGGTACTGCTGTTCCCGCTCGAGGGCGAGCCGGTCATGCTTTCCTTCGGCGGCGGCCACGATCCTTCAGCCTGGGTAACCGATCACCGTAACGGCTACCCGCGCTTTGCCGAGGGCATCCTCGGCATAATCGCCGACCGCGGGTGGGACAAGGCCACGTTCGGCGCCTTGCTGTCGGGCTACGAAGGCGACCTCAACTTTCCGCTGCGCGTCCAGCAGGCGATGGCGCATGCCTTTCCCGACGCAGCGCTGGTCGACGCAGCGCCGATCCTGGCGAGCGTCCGGCGGATCAAGACCGACTTCGAAATCCAGTGCTTCAAGGCCGGATGCGAGGTCGGCCTTCGCGCGATCGCCGCGGTGGCGGAGCGCGCGCGGCAGGGGGTCAGCGATCTCGACGTCAAGACGGAACTGATGGGCACCCTGTTCAGCAACGGCTGCGCCTCGCACACCCTGCTGCTGTTCCACTCCGGCAACCGCAGCGTGCACGGGGCGATGGGTGGCTCCCTGCCCTCGCCCACCGGGCGCACGCTCGAGGCGGGTGACGTCATCAACACCGAGTTCGACGCGATGTTCGAGGGGTACTGCGCGCAGTTCAACCAGCCGTTCTTCCTCGGCGAGGTCGACGGCACCTACGAAACCATCGCCGCGATCGGCGCCGAATGCTTCGCGGTCGGCGTGGACGCGCTGAAGCCCGGCCTTACCGCGGGCGAGCTCCAGGCGCGCATGCGGGGGCCGGTCGAGGCGCACGGCTACCAGGCGCTCGGCCCGATGTTCCACGGCCTGGGGCTGTCGTTCGAACCGCCCATCGCGCAGACCTCGCTCGGCACCAGCCTGCCGGAGGACCTCGATATCGTGTTCGAGCCGGGCATGGTCGTGGAGCT
>DATJHD010000012.1:0-12588 GCA_035494275.1 Croceibacterium sp. | reverse complement strand
CTGTGGGAACAGACGAATTCATATTCTGCTTATCTAAACGATATCAGCAACATAGTTCAAATGAAATGGTGCCCAGGGGCGGAATCGAACCACCGACACTGCGATTTTCAGTCGCATGCTCTACCAACTGAGCTACCTGGGCATCGCTGCGGCAGGGCCCCAAAGGGGCCGGCGAGCGGCTTGGAAGCGGGCCTATGACTGGCAGGGCTGCGCTTGGCAAGACCCTAATCAGTCGTCATCTTCGCGCACGATGTCCTTGGGCGCGGCGGGCGGCCCGGGAACGGCATAGCCCTCGTTCAGCCAGTTCGCGAGATCGCGGTCGCGGCAGCGGGCGGAGCAAAACGGGGCGAATTCCGCGCTGCGCGGCTTCTTGCAGATCGGGCAGGCCTTGGGAGGAGTCATTGCGGCACCGCCTGCGCGAAGCCGCCGTCGAGCGCAAGGGCGGGATCGGTTTCGAGCCGCACGTCGCGCCCGGTCCGCCGCTGCAGTTCGGCGAGCCACTCTTCGCGAAGCTGCGCGACGACCGCCGGATGCGCGACAAGCAGCAGCGGGCCGGGCTCATCAACCTGCTCGGCCCGCCGCAGCGACATTCGCGCGGCGGCTGCGGCGCGCGACAAGGTGAGTCGATGCAACAGCGACGGCCGCTCGATCCTGGCGACCAGATGGACGAAGCCGAAGCCGTTCATCGCCGTGCGTTCGTGCGGCCACTCGGCCAGGGTCGCCTCAAGCGCATCATCGACAGCTCGGCGATCCGTCTTCTGGGCGAGGCTCGGAAAATCGATCCCAACGGAACCGCCGAGGTTGAAGCGCCGGATCGCGCGGGCGAGCGGCCCCACCGCTGCCTGCGCGAGGGCGGTGGCCGGGGCCGCTCCATCGACGTCGATCACCGTCATCGCCGGCGTGACGGAGAATAACAGTGAGCCGCAGGCGAACGCGACCTCGCCGCTCCACGCCTCGGCCCACACCTCTTCCCAAGCGCCGGCCGGAAAGCGGCGCACCGTGCGCACAGTTGGTGATCCCTGCGACAGCACCTCGGCCAGCGATGGGGCGGCTCTCGGTGCGCGATCGCTCGGCCGAGCCCGGGCGCGTTTGAAACGTCCGCGTTCGACGATGGCGGGACGCGTTACTTCGAGCCGCATCGCCGCACCTTCCCGGCTGGAGGCGGGCAGGCGGTCGACGAGGACTTCCTCACCATTCGTGAAACGCGCAAGGCCGCGCCGCCGGGATGGGAGGAACTGCACCAGCACCGCATCCTCGACCTGACCCGCGGCGAGGCCGCCGGGCCAGTCAATCCTTGCCGCCAGAACCTCCTCGTCTTCGACGAGCAGCGCTCGCTCCTCGCCGATACCCTTTTCGACAAGCCACTCAGCCAACGGGAAACCCCGCCGCCTTCAGCAGCGCCCGCGTTTCCAACAGCGGCAGCCCGACTACGCCGGAGTGGCTGCCGGAAATCCACGCGATCAGGCCTTCGGCGCTGCCCTGAATCGCGTAGCCGCCGGCCTTGCCGTGCCATTCGCCGCCGGCGAGGTAAGCCGCGATCTCATCCTCGGACAGGTTCTTGAAGCGCACCACCGTTTCGCTCAGGCGCTCGCGCAACATGCCGTCGGGCGAACGCAGCACCACCGCCGACAGGACGCGATGCCGCCGGCCGGAGAGCAATTGAAGGCAGCGCCGCGCGGTTGCCTCATCCTCGGCCTTGGGCAGGATTCGCCGCCCTGCCGCAACAACTGTGTCGCCGGCGAGCACGAAAGCCTTGCTGTCCGCGGCGGCCCCGGCCTTCTGCCGCGCCATTCGCTGCGCGTAATCGCGCGGCAGTTCGCCCTTGCGGGGCGTCTCGTCGATGTCCGCGTGGACCACCCGCACAGGCTCGATCCCCAGCCGCGCGAGCAATTCGCGCCGCCGCGGGCTGGCCGATGCGAGAATGAGCTGCGGCGCGCGCAAGCGCCGGCTTACTGCGGACCCGGGCCGCCCCGGCCGGGCATGAAGCGGTAAGTGATGCGGCCCTTGGAGAGGTCGTACGGGGTCAGTTCCACCAGCACCTCGTCGCCCACAAGCACGCGGATGCGGTTCTTGCGCATCTTGCCCGCCGTGTGACCGATGATCTTATGGCCATTTTCGAGCTCTACCCGGAACATCGCGTTGGGCAGCAGTTCGACCACCTTCCCGCGCATTTCGAGGAGTTCTTCTTTCGCCATAAGCTATCGGTTTCCGCCGTGGTTTTGCTGCATGGGCGCGCGCATAGCGGCGGCTGCCGGAAAAGGAAAGCCTCGCCTCGGGAACGCGTTAACTCGCCGCTCATTGCGACACTTTATTACGACGCGTTACTTGCCCCGTTGACAATGTCCGCACATAGGCGCGCCGCAGGGGGACTGGTTGTTGTTTCTTCGAAAAGGGCCGAAAGTTTGCGCATTCTCCTTGCAGCCAGCCCGGCCGCCATCGCGGTTGCGCTCGCTTATCCTGCACAGGCCCAGGATGCGCTTCCGCCCAAGCCGATCCCGCAGATCGCCCAGGCGCAAGCCGGCGGCGTAACCACCCAGCAGGTCGACCAGCCCGCGCCGGTCGTCACCGACCAGACGACAACTCCGAGCAACACCGAAGAAAACGAGATCATCGTCGTTGCCAACGCGTTGCGCGGCGCGGTCAAGGCGCCGCAGCCCCCGGTGGTCGAACTCAACCAGGAGGACATCGCCTCGTACGGCGCGGATTCGCTGGCCGACCTGATTTCGCAGCTTTCGACCGAAACCAGCACGGGCCGCGGCCGCGGCAGCGGACGGCCGGTGTTCCTCGTCAACGGCCTGCGCGTCTCGAGCTTCCGCGAAATGATGTCCTACCCGCCGGAGGCCATCAAGCGCGTGCAGGTGCTGTCGGAGGAAGTGGCCCAGAAGTACGGTTTCCCGCCCGACCAGCGGGTGATCAACTTCATCCTGCAGGACAAATTCGCCAGCAAGACCGGCGAAATCGAATACGGACAGCCGTTCAGAGGCGACACGTCAACCGTCGGCTTCGAGGGGACTACCCTCAACATCGCCGGCAACAACCGCCTCAACTTCGACCTCAAGCTCAACCATACCTCGCTGCTCACCGAAGCCGAGCGCGGAGTGATCCAGACCTTCCCGCCGTCCTTTCCGACCGATCCCGATCCGGGCGCGTTCCGCACGCTGGTGCCGAAGAGCTCGGATTACCAGCTGACCGGCAACTGGACGAAGGGCCTCGGCAGCGCCGGCGCTTCCCTCACCCTCAACGGCACCGCCGAGCGCAGCGACAGCCGATCGCTGTCGGGGCTCAATACTGTCGACCTGACGGGTCCGGCTCCGGACGACGAGACCGTTCTGCGCACTTTCGGCGCCGATTTCCCGCTGGCGACGAACACGCGCACCGATACGTTCTCGTTCGGCTCGACGCTCAACGCGCACGCCGGCCAATGGCAGCTCACCGGCACGCTCGACGCGAGCCACGCCGACAGCACGACCAAGATCGATCGCCGCATCACGCCAGGCAACAACGCCGACCTGCAGGACCTCATCGACCAGGCGGCCGCGGGCACCTTTGCCCTCGATGGGCCGATCACCGGCTTAGCCTATCCCGGGTTCGACACCGCCGAAAGCAAGTCCGACAGCGCAACCACCAAGTTCACGGCGATGGGCAATCCGATCCATCTTCCCGCGGGCGACGTGTCGGTAACGCTCGACGCCGGCTTCGACTGGAACCGGATCGACAGCACGGACACGAGGGTCGCCACCACGCGCACCAAGCTGACGCGCGGCAACCTCAATGGCGGCGTCAACGTGTCGGTCCCGCTCACCGGCCAGGATTTCGGCGGGGTGATCGGCAAGCTGACCGCGAACTTCAGCGGCGGGCTCGACCACCTGTCGGACTTCGGCACGCTCAAGAACTGGAGCGCGGGCCTTAATTGGGGCCCGACCGACAAGCTCAATTTCCAGGCGAGCTATATCGTACGCGATGCCGCGCCGGGGCTGAGCCAGCTCGGTGCGCCCTCGATCGTCAATTTCAACGTGCCGGTGTTCGATTTCACCACCGGTCAGACGGTGCTCGCCAACGTCACCACCGGCGGCAACCCGAACCTCAGGCGCGAGCGCGATCGCGACCTGCACCTCGGGGCCTCCTACACCCTGCCGATCTTCGATCGCGCGAGCCTGCGGGTCGAATACTTCAGCAACAATTCGGACAATGTCACGGCCTCGTTCCCGCTGCTGACGCCGGAGATAGAAGCGGCGTTCCCCGGCCGGGTGACGCGCGTGGGCGGCACGATCACCTCGATCGATGAGCGTCCGGTCACCTTCTACAACGAGAAGTCCTCGCGCCTGCGCTTCGGCATTTTCCTCGGCGGCCGCATCGGCAGCTCCTCGCAGCAGGGCGGCGGTGGCGGCCGCGGCGGTGGAGGCGGCGGATTTGCGGGCGGCCCAGGCGGAGACGGCGGCCCTCCCGGCGGGGGCGGCGAAGCCCCGGCTGGTGCCGGCGGTCCTCCGCCCGGCGGAGGGGGGTTCTTCTTCGGCGGCGGCCAGGGCGGCGCCAACGGTGGCCGCGGCAATTTCAACCCGCAGGCGTTCGCCGACTTCCGTGCCAAGCTATGCGACCCGAAGGCGACGACACCTCCCGACCTGTCGGCCTTGCCCGAGCAGCTGCGCGCGCGCCTCACCGGCGCTGATGGCAAGCCCGATCCGCAGCGGCTCGCGGAAATGAAGCAGCGCGTGTGCAACGGCAACGGCGGCTTCAACCCGCAGGCGTTCGCGCAATTGCGCCAGACCTTCTGCCCGGCCGACAAGCCGCTCGACGCGAGCAAGCTCCCCGCGCAGGTCCTCGATCGCTTCAAGGGCGCCGACGGGCAAGTCGACCAGGCCCGGTTGACGCAGTTCAGGACCCGCGTGTGCAGCATCGATCCGGCCCAGTTCGCCGCTCGCCAGGGACAGCAGGGGCAGCAGGCGCAGGGCGGGGCGCAGCCCGGCGGACAGCCGGCCGCGGGCAATGATCAGGCTGGCAGCGGCCAGGGCGGCGAGCGTCGGGGGCAAAATGGCGGCGAAGCGCGCGGCGGTAGAGGCGCCGGCGGCCCCGGTGCCTTCTTGATGAACCGCGGGCGCAACAATGGCGGGCGCTGGAACCTGTCGCTCAGCGACACGATCGAGCTGACCAACACCGTGCTGATTGCGCCCGGCGGCCCGCTGCTCGACCAGCTGCACGGCGATGCGGTGAGCGGCAACGGCGTGGCGCGCAACACCCTCACGCTCGACGGCGGCGTGTTCTACAACGGCCTCGGGCTGCGCTTCAACGGCAGCTACAAGAGCGGCACGAATGTCAAAGGCACCGGGCTGCCGGGCAGCACGGACCTCCGCTTCGGATCGCTGTTCACGCTCGACTTGCGGGCGTTTGCCGATCTCGGGCGGCAGGCGAAGCTCGTCAAGGCGGTGCCGTTCTTCAACAACGCGCGCATCTCGTTCAGCGTCAAGAACGTGTTCGACGCGCGGCAGAGGGTTACCGACCAGAACGGGGACGTTCCGCTTCGCTACCAGCCGTTCCTGATCGATCCAAACGGCCGCACGTTCCAGGTCGAATTCCGCAAGATGTTCTGACCGCCGCCAACCGGCGCGCGGAACCGCGGCTCCGGCGGTCGATTTTGGGTCCGTGAACGCGGGCGACACTTCCTTTCGGCTTGTCCTCAAGTCGCTGTTTGCCGCTGCGCTGATCGCGCTGCTCGTCCTTGCGCTCCTGCGGCTGCTCGACGTCCTGATCCTCGTTTTCGGCGCGGTGGTCGTGGCGACGCTGCTGCACGGCTTTGCCGAGGCCATCCGGCGGCGAGCCCCGCTCAACGCCCGCTGGAGCCTCGCTGCCGCATTGCTGATCGTTCTGGCGGTACTCGTCGGCCTCGGCTGGCTGTTCGGCTCGCAACTGCAGACCGATCTCGGCGCCGTCGCGCGCACGCTTCAGGCCAGCTGGGACGCGCTGCGCCAGGACATTGCCGCCTTCCCCGGCGGCAAGGACGTGGCCATGGCGATGAAGCACGCCCGGCTGCCGACCGACAACCTCGTGGCCAAGCTGGTCGGCGCGCTGAACTGGATCACCACTGTGGCGGTCGATGGGGTGGTCGTGTTGTTCGGCATCGTCTTCATCGCCGCCGACCCGGCGCTCTACCGCAAGGGATTGGCGCTGCTCTTTCCGCGCCGCCACCGCCCGCTGGCCGACGAGGCGCTCATCGATGCCGGACGGGCGCTGCGCCAATGGGTCGTCGGCCTGTTTGTCGTGATGGTCTTCATCGGCGTGTTCTGCGGCATAGGTCTATGGCTCGTCGGCTGCCCTTCGGCGGCGGGGCTCGGCCTGATCGCCGGCCTGTTCGAGCTGATCCCCTATCTCGGACCGATCATCTCGGCCTTGCCGGTCGCGCTCGTCGCGGCCACCCAAGGGACCCAAACGCTGTGGCTGTCGATGGCGGTGATGCTGGTGGTGCACTGGGTCGAGGCCGCATTCGTCGCGCCGCTCGCGGCCGAGAGAACGGTATCGCTCCCCCCGGCGGTGTCGGTGTTCGGAGTGATCGCGGGGGGTACGCTGTTCGGACCGCTTGGGCTGATCTTCTCCTCGCCGCTGCTGGTCGTCGCCCTGGTGCTGGTCAAGCGCGTGTGGGTCGAGGAGGCGCTGGACACGCCGACCCACGTGCCCGGGCGCGATCCGGAATAACGCCGCCTCGCAGAGCGCCGGGATGACGAAACGGGGAGCTTCGCTTATCTCCCCCTTATGGCCCGCACCCCCGCAGGATCCCCGCCGCACCCCAAAGGCGCCGAGCGCTTCAACGAGGAGCGCGCGACCTACACGGTGAAAGGCGACGCGCAGCCGAACATCGAAGCCGGCGTCAAGGCGATCCGCGAGACGGTGAGGACGCTGAAGCCCAAGCCCGGCGTCTATCGCATGCTCGATGCGCGCGGCGACGTGCTGTACGTGGGCAAGGCGCGCGCGCTGAAGAACCGGGTGGCGAACTACTGCCAGGTGGCGAACCTCTCCAGCCGGCTGCAGCGCATGGTCAGCCAGACGCGCGGCATGGAAATCGTCACGACCAATTCGGAAGCCGAGGCGCTGCTGCTCGAAGCCCAGTTGATCAAGCGATTTCGCCCGCCTTACAACGTATTGCTGCGCGATGATAAGAGTTTCCCTTTCATTCTCCTGCGCGCCGACCACGCCTTTCCGCGGATCATGAAGCACCGTGGCGCGAGGAAGGCGAAGGGCGATTACTACGGTCCGTTCGCCAGCGCCGGGTCGGTCAACACGACAATTAACGCGCTGCAGAAACTATTTCTCCTAAGATCCTGCACTGACAGCTTTTTCTCCCGTCGCGACCGGCCGTGCCTGCTTTACCAGATCAAGCGCTGCTCGGCGCCGTGCGTCGGGCGGATCGACGAGGCGGGCTATGCCGAGCTGGTCCGCCAGGCGAAGGATTTCCTCGGCGGCCGTTCGGGTGCGGTGCAGCGCGAGATCGAGGCCCAGATGGCAAGGGCGGCGGAGACCCTCGACTTCGAGACCGCGGCGATGCTGCGCGACCGGCTGCGCGCGGCGACCTTCATCCAGGGCACCCAGGCGATCAACGCCGAGGGTGTCGGCGACGCCGATATCTTCGCGCTCGCCGCCAAGGGCGGTCAGATCGCGATCCAGGCATTTTTCGTTCGCGGCGGGCAGAACTGGGGTCACCGCGCGTTCTTTCCCAGCCACATCGCCGACGTGCCGGAGGAAGAGGTCCTCGCCCGCGTGCTGATGCAGTTCTACGAGGAAGTGCCGCCGCCGCGCACGATTCTCGTCGACCGCGACCTGCCCGAGCGCGAGCTGCTCGAGGAGGCGCTGTGCGAAACAGGCGGCCACCGGGTGGCGATTTCCGTGCCCCAGCGCGGAGACCGGCGACGGCTGATGGAGCAGGCGAAGCGCAACGCCGCCGAGGCGCTCGATCGCCGCCTCGCCGAAACCGGCACCCAGGCGAAGATCCTGCGCGAGCTGACCGAGTTCCTCGAGCTGCCCGAAGAGCCGCAGCGGATCGAGGTCTACGACAACAGCCACATCCAGGGGGCCAAGGCGGTCGGCGCGATGATCGTCGCCGGGCCGGAAGGCTTCCGCAAGGGCCAGTATCGCAAGTTCAACATTCGCCAGGCGCAGACCGACGATGATTTCGGCATGATGCGCGAGGTGATGACCCGCCGCTTCGCGCGCGCGCTCGAGGAAGACCCGGACCGCGACGGTGACACCTGGCCCGGCCTCGTGCTGATCGACGGCGGCAAGGGGCAGATGTCGGTGGTGCGCGATGCGCTGGAGGACCTCGGCATCGAGGATGTGCCGCTGGTCGCCATCGCCAAGGGTCCGCACCACGGGCGCGAAGGCCGCGAGGTGTTTCACTTCTCGGACGGCCGCGAGAAGACCCTGCCGGTCAACTCGCCGGTGCTGTTCTACCTGCAGCGTTTGCGTGACGAGGTCCACCGCTTCGCCATCGGCGCCCACCGGGCCAAGCGCAGCCGCGCCATCAGTGCCAGCCCGCTCGACGAAATTCCCGGCATCGGCCCGGCTCGCAAGCGCGCGCTGCTCCTCCATTTCGGCACCGCTGGCAAGGTCCGCGCCGCCGCCCTCGACGACTTGAAGCGGGCACCGGGCGTAAGCGAAGCGGTCGCGCAAGCGGTGTACGACTTCTACCATCCGAGCGGATGAGATCGGCAGAAGCAGTTTCCTTCGCCCGCTGCGTTCCGCCTAGGTTCGAGATATGGCTGTGTCCTCGCGCTCGCCCGCACAATTTCACGCTGCGCCGCCCTGGCGCCCTCCCAAGCGGAGGGGGAGTGCCTTGTCGCGCCGCGATGGGTGTATGAGGGTCACGCGGCAGGCGTTCCTGTCCCTCGGAAAGGTGTGAACCCGATCTCGTGTTCTTTTCGGATTACATTCCTGAGACCGAACGGAAAAAGTATGACCACTGGAAGATCGCACGGCGTCACTTGTGTGATTCTGCTGGCGCTGATTTTGCCCACGGCCGCCGCCGCGCAACCGGTCGACCCTTCGAGGACGACGGAAACACCGACGGTGGAGTGCCAGGTCGCGCCGGGCGAAGCGCATCCATGGACCAACCAGGGCTACTCGCCCGAGTGCCGCGCCCGGCTGGCGCTGGCCGAGTTCAAGAATCTCGATGAAAAGCTGCGCTTTCTTTCGCCACCGCCGGCGAAGGAGAAGTCCATCGTCCGCGATGTAGCGGCCATGCTGCATCTGCCGAACATCCGCGGCTCGGACGGCCCTGCGGGGCTCGCGCGAGGCGCGGACGCCACGGCGCTGCCGTCGCCGATTGCCGTGGCGGCCAGCTTCGATCCGGAGATGGCGAGGGCATACGGCGCCGTTCTCGGCGAGGAATTTCGCGCCGCCGGGCTTGGTGCGATCCTCGGCCCGGCGTTCGACACCGCGCGCACCTGGCGCTTCGGCCGGCTCAGCGAAAGCATGGGCGAGGATCCGTTCCTCGCCGCCGCCATGGCCGGCCGGGAAGTGCGCGCGATCTCCGACCAGGGCGTCAACGCGACGATCAAGCACTTTGCGGTTTATACCCAGGAAGCGGGTCGCGTCGGCGACCAGCCGAGCGGATCGGCGCCGAGCGTGAACAACATCGTCGGCGAGAAGGCGCTGCGGGAAATCTACCTGCCGCCGTTCGAGGCTGCCGTGAAGGTCGGTGGCGCGGGCGCCGTGATGTGCTCGTTCCCGCGGATCAACGGCTCTTATGCCTGCGAAAACGGACACTTGCTCGGCATTCTCAAGAACGAATGGGGCTTCACCGGCAGCGTCGTGCCGGACTTTCCGAGCGCCCAGCGCAGTATCGCGAAGGCCGTGCTCGCCGGGCTGGACGGCGGCTCGTACGGGCCCTCGCCGGTCAACGCGGCGCTGGCGAACGAAAAGCCGCTCGAAGAGGCCGTGCGTGACGGAGACGTGCCGGAAACGCGCATCGACGACATGATCATGCGCCGTCTCGTCCCGATGTTCCGGCTTGGTCAGTACGACAACCCACCAGCCAAGGGCGCGAAGGACGTGTCGACGCCCGGCCATCTGGCGGTCGCGGCGCAGATCCTCGAAGGAGGGACGGTGCTGCTGAAGAACGATGGCGGCATCCTGCCGATCGGCCGGCTCGTCAGGTCGGTCGCGCTGATCGGACCGCAGGCCGGCGCAGATGCCAACGTGGTCGAACAGGGCTCACCCTACGTGAAGCCGGTTCACCTCCAGCCCGTGCTGCCAGCGGTGACGGCGCGTGCGGGAGACCGCATCGCGCTAACTTACGCCGACGGCACGAGCGGGCTTGGCCCCTTGCCGCCGTTCGATCCCACGCTCGTCAAGACGGCCGACGGGCAGCCCGGATGGCGGGCCGAATATTTCGCAAACCCCAACCTCGATTTTGCCGGTCCGCCGCTCGCCGAGACGGTCGTCGCCGATCCTTCGCTCGACAAGGAGCCCGCGATCGAGGAGTTGCCGGCGAACAACCAATGGTCGGTGCGCTACACGACCACGTTCACGCCTCCCGAGACCGGCGTTCACCGCTTTACCGTATTCGGCTCGGGCACCGCGCGGCTGATAGTCGACGGCCAGGAGGTGGCCGGTTTCGCGCTCGCGGATTTCGGCAACGTCGCTTACGCCAACCTCGATCTCCAGTCCGAAGACCCCGTGGAGATCGAGCTCGACTACACACCTCGCAGCGCCTTGCGCGACCGGCGCGTGGAGATGTTCGGCATGGAGATGGGGCTGACCTTGCGGGTCGGCCATGAGCCGCCCAACGCCATGCTCGAGCGCGCGATCGAGAGCGCGAGGCAGGCGGACGTGGCGATCGTCTTGGCCGGCGAGCGGGTCGGCGAGGGCATGGATCGCACCACGCTCAAGCTCCAGGCCGACCAGGACCGGCTGATCGAAGCGGTCGCCGAGGCCAATCCCAACACGGTCGTCGTACTCAGCACCGGCGGGCCGGTGGCGATGCCATGGATCGACAAGGTGGCGGCGGTACTGGAGACGTGGCTGCCGGGCGATGCGTTCGGCCCGGCCATCGCGGCAATGCTGTTCGGCGACGCGGAGCCGGGCGGGCGGCTGCCCGTGACCTTCCCCGCCGACGAGACCCAAGGACCGGCGACGAGGCGCGACGAGTATCCCGGGACCACCGATCCGGCGACCGGCAGCCTCGATAAGGCTCGCTACGACGAGGGCGTCGATGTCGGCTACCGCTTCTGGGACGCAAACGACCAGCAACCGCTGTTCCCGTTCGGCTACGGGCTCGGCTACGGCGATGTCGCGATGGAGGGCGTGCGGATCGCCGACGGCACGGACGACGGCAAAGTCGTCCTCGCTCGTGTCCGCAACCGGGGCGATCGCGCCGCCACCGCCGTACCGCAGGTCTATCTCGGCTTTCCCGCCAAGGCGGGCGAGCCACCGAAGCAACTCAAGGGCTTTGCCAAGCTGCAGCTCCAGCCGGGTGAGGAGCAGCAGGTAGAAATCCTCCTGCGGCCGGAAGCCTTCCGCTACTGGGATGCCGACAAGGCCGCCTGGGCTTCGGGCGGGACTTACGACGTCATGCTCGGCTCCTCGTCGCGCGATATCGTATGGCACAAGACGATCGACATTCCGCCCGGATGAACGATGCAAAGCGCCCGGAACGGCGGAGACCAGCCGTTCCGGGCGCGGGTACCCGGGTCAAGGGGCGGGGGGGATTACTGACCCGGGTTGCTTTGCTGCTGGGCAATCTGCCTGATCGTGCCCTGGCCCATGGCCGAGATGACGGCATTGCCGTTGCCGTTGGCGCTGAAGTTGCTCGCCGGCAGGGTCGCTTGCGCGCCGTGGACCTTGACCAGCAGCTGCTGCACCTGGCCCTGGCCGTTGGCGATGACCTGGCGAACGGTGCCGATCTTGTCGCCGCTCGTGTCGAGCACATTCATGCCCTTCTGGACACTGAACGCGCCTTGCGCCGAGGATGCGGCGCTGCCTGCCGCCGCGAGCGCGCCCGAGGCATAGCCGGCCGAGCCGCTCGCCGCGCCGTTGGCGTTGCCCGAGGCGCTGCCGGCGAGGTTGCCGGCGGTCGAGTAGGCATTCCCGACGACGCCCGAGGCGGTGCCGCGCGCCTGCGACACGACGCCCTGCGCCGTCGAGCGAACGGCGTCGGTACCGATCAGGTCAGCCGAAGCCGAGCCGCCGCCGGAAGCGGAACCGCTCGCGTGGCCGCTGCCCGAACCGCTGGCGGCGGGCGTGTTGAGCACGCCGTTGAGGGTGCCGTTGCCGTTGGCGTTGCCATGGCCGTTGGCGTCGACATGGCCGGTGTGCCGGTTGACGTGAGCTGAGCCGCTGCCGTTAGCGGAACCGTTGGCGCTCCCGCCGAGCGTGCCGCCGATGGGGTCGCCGGGTAAGGAGGGCAGGCCGGCCTGGGGCGGAAATCCGCCGAGGGTGCCGCCGAGGACGCCACCGGCAGCGCCGCCGCCCCCGAGCGCGCCACCGAGTCCGCCTCCGCCGAGGAGTTGCGCCGATGCCGGAGCGGCGATCAGGGCGAGGGCCGAACCGGCGATCAGAATCCGTTTCATGATGTAGGCTCCTTCTTCCTTTGCGCCGGCCCTCTCC
>DATJHD010000011.1:0-2413 GCA_035494275.1 Croceibacterium sp. | reverse complement strand
GATGTTGGGGAATCCGATGCCCGCGCCGAACGTCGCGAAGCCGGCGGTGACGTCGATCGAGCTGTTGGCCTGATCGATGACGATGATCTTGTGGCTGCCGCCCGCGCCTTCCTCGGAGCCGCCCGCCGCCGGGGCGCCGGCCGCGGTCGGGTCGGCGACCTGCGTCGGGTCCGCGCCCGCGAGAATGGCCTGCTGGATGTCCGCAATGCCGCCCTTTGGCTGGCCGACTGCGAGCAGCGCGTTGCTCAGCGTGAGTTCCGCGCCCGGCGCGCACTCGAGCGAGCCGCCGTTGGCGAGCGCGATGTTGACGGGGGCCGCGCCCGTGGGAAGAACCGTCTCGTTGGCGAACACCTGGTCGCCGGCGCCGAGGGTGCGCACCGAGCCGTCGGGGGAGGTGACCTTGACTTCGCCGCTGGTGACCGTGCCGATCACGCGGCCGATGCCCGCGCCTGCGGTCCCGAACCCGGCGTTGACCGCCCCGCGCCCGTCGGCCTGGTCGGTTACCGCGGCGCTTCCGCCGCCGCCTTCGTCGGCGCCGCCCGCGCCGGGGGCCGCATCGACGCCGAGCTGATGCTCGCCGTTGCCGGCGATGTCGACGATCTTGCCGTCGCCGAGCTGGACTTTCACGGCGGCGTTCGCCGACGTGAGGATCATCTCGTTCTGGAAGACCTTGCCGCCCACCACGACCGGGCGTACCGAGCCGTCGATGCCGACGATCTTCGCCTGCCCGCTGACGGATTGAATCGTGCCGAACAGCTTTCCCTGCGCCGATGTAGCCATTTTGATTCCCCCGAGGAGCGTGGCATCCCGGTGAAACCGGGACGCGCCCCTGCCGGGCAAAATTGTCCTCTTTCTGGGGCGGAAGGGCAGGTCTGGAAGTGCTGGTACTTTGGTATGGGTTCATGTCACAGGTACTCTGGTACCATGGGTCATCGCAGCAGGAAGGCTCGGGCAAGGGGGCCTCGCATGAACTCCCGTCTTAACTCGTTTGCAGGTCTGGTGGCCCTGGCCATTGCGGTCGGCGCGCCGCTTGCGCACGCCGACAAGGGAACGGTGACCCACCTTTCCGGCGTTCTCTCCGCCAAGAAGCCCGACGGCACCATCCGGGTGCTCGCGGAGCGCTCCGAGGTCAGCACCGGGGAGGTGCTGACGAGCGAGAGGAACACCTACGCGAACATCCGCTTTTCCGACGGCACCCAGATGACGATGAAGCCGGCGAGCTCCGTCAAGGTCGAGAAGTTCGCCTACCAGCAGGACAAGCCGCAGGAAGATTCGTTTGCAATCAGCCTGATCACCGGGGGCTTGCGCCTGGTGACCGGCATCGTCGGCTCGCGCAACCGCGCCAAGTTCGAAGTGAAGACGAACACCGCGACGATCGGGATTCGCGGCACGACCTTCAACATCGACGATTGCGTCGATGTCAGCGGGGAAGCCTGTTCAGGCCATGAGCCGGGGGTCTACGTCGGCGTCACGAACGGGTCCGTGGCGGTCACGAACTCCGAAGGAAGCCTCGTCGTGCGCGCAGGCGGCTTTGGCCGCGTGACCGGAGGGGCCGCGCCGCGGGTCGTGGCGAACCCAGGTTTCATGTTCACGCCGCCGCCTTCGTTCCTGCGCAGCGCGAGCTCCGGGCCGCGCCCGGCGGAGTGCACGGTGCGCCGCTAGCGGCGCTTCAGACCTTCACCGGCCCCGGTTTTCCGTCGGCCACCACGAACGACGCGAGCGTATTGCACGCCGCGTCGGGCTTCGCAACCGATTCCATCGCGCGCAGATCGGCGCGCCATTCCTTCGCCGTAACGTCCACGCGCACGTAACCGCGGTGCCGGCCGTCGGCGAACCTCACGTGCGGGTTCTTCTGCAGCAGGTCGTTGACGCGATCGCCGGTTCCCTCGCCTTTGAGCACCGAAGTGAGCGAGCTGCCGGAGATTTCGCTCGCCACCAGGCGTGACAGCGGCGGATCGAACACGCGGTGCAGGTTCGCGACGCTGAACGCGTGCGCGCCGCCGCCGATCACGACCGGGTTCGTGGTCTTCTTGTCCTGCAGGAACCCGAGCAGGCGCTTGCGCGCGATCGGGTAGCCATCCCAGCCATCGGTCCACGCCTTGCGGCCGCGCCCGGACTTGCGGTCGAACTGCGCCATCAACAAGGGCTGCGCAAGCACGTTCCAGCGCGCCTGCGACAGCTCGAGCGCTTCCTCGAGCCAGCGAGCCTGCTGTGCGCCGAGCATCGTGCGCTGCACGTCCTCCAGGTCCTTGCAGGCCGACACCTCCACGACGTTGCCGCCGCCGCGCTTTCCGTCCGCCGGGCAGGGCTGCGGCGAGCGGTACTGGCGCGTGTCGAGCAGGAAGAATCGGGCGAGCGATCCCCAGGCCATCTGCACGTACAGGCGCATCGCCGGCCCGTTCGGCCGCATGCG
>DATJHD010000010.1:0-5211 GCA_035494275.1 Croceibacterium sp. | reverse complement strand
GATGGCGGAAAGGCGGTTGAACGGCGCCTCGAGGCCGGTCTCCCCTTCGTGCTGGGCGAGCCGTCGGGCAAGATCGTTGCGCGCGACGGCCATGTCCGAAACGCCGCTCATCACCCGGTCCAAGAGCTCGACCGGGAGGCGGATCGTGCGCGGAGTGGCATTCTGGCGCTTGCGCGCGGGCGAGGCGCCCTCGGCGGCCGGCGCCGCGGCAGGTTCCTCGACGCTGCCCTCAAGGGCGGCGATAAGCGGAGCGTCGTCGCTATCGGGCTGGTCACGGCCTTCTCCGATGGCTTCGACGATCTCGGCGATACGGTCGATGATTGCGAGGACCGCCGTGACGAGCGCCGGGTCGGCGCGGCGCCGGTCGGCGCGCACGTCGGCAAGCGCATCCTCCGCGGCGTGGCTCAGCGCCTCGAGCCGCGGGAAATCGAAGAACCCGCAGTTGCCCTTTACCGTGTGGACGAAGCGGAAGATGGCATCGAGCCGCGCGCGGTCGGCGGGATCGGCCTCCCAGGCGACGATCTCGCCCGACAATGCCTCGAGCATGTCGCGCGATTCGGCAATGAACTCCGCCAGCAGGTCATCCATCAGCCTCGGGCCCCCTTGCCCCGGTGTTATGCGCCGAGATGGTTAAGCTGCAGTTACGCGCAACCACGAAGGCAAGGCGCCAGGCGCCCTGACGATCGTGAGGGTCCTGCAAAGTGGCAACGAAGGAGCCTCACGTCGTTAATTGCGCAAGCGAGAGGAACTGCCTGCCCGCTGGCTTGTTCGCGGATGGTAAATGCCCGCGGGGAGTGCCTGAGCGATGAGTGACATCGCGGCGAAGACCGCCGTCGAGCAACGGCTGCAGCGGATCGAGGACCTGCTCGATCAGCTCGAGCGGCGCGGAAGCGCGCTCGGCCGCGATCCTGCCCGCGAGCTGTTCGACAACCTGCTCGAGCTCCATGGCGTGGCGCTCGCCCGCCTCATCGCCGCCCTCGCGCGGACACGTGACGGGGGCGATCTCTTGGCGCGGCTGGCGCACGATCCCACCGTGGAGGCCGTGATGCTGCTGCACTCGCTTCACCCGGATGACGCCGCGACCCGCATCCGCCGCGCGCTGGCCGGCCTGATCGATGAAGGCATCGATGCCTCGCTCGTCGCGCTCGCCGGACGCCAGGCTACGGTTTCGCTGAACTCCCCGCCGGCGGGCGGCCATCTCATGCAGCGCGTCGAGACCGCTCTTTATGCCGCGGCGCCCGAACTGGAGCGCTTGACGATCAGGCCCGCGGCCCACGCGAGGCCCGAAGCGGCGCAGCTCGAATCTGCGTAGACGGCGATGCCCGGCGCGAGCGACGAGGATGCCAGGCACGACGAGGCAGACGAGCACCGGCGCCTCGCCGCGGTCACGGTCTTCCAGACGATCAGGGGCGAAGGCGAGGAAGAGCTGTCCCGGCCGGCGATGTCGCTGTGGTGGTCGGGCATAGCGGCGGGCCTGGCGCTATCCACGTCGGTCCTCGCCGAGGCCGTGCTCTACCGCGCGCTCCCTGGAAACCCGGCGCGCGAGGCGATCGCCGCGCTAGGTTATGCGCTCGGCTTCGTGCTGGTCATCCTCGCGCGATTGCAGCTGTTCACGGAGAACACCCTTACCGTTGTGCTGCCGCTGATGGCCAAGCCGTCGTCGAGCCTGTTGTGGCGATCGGCGCGCCTGTGGGGGATTGTCCTTGTTGCCAACCTCGTCGGCACTTTTGCCACCGCGTTCATCGCGCTCAACCTCGGCACGACCAGTCCCGAAAACACCGCGGCGATGCTCGATGTCGCCCGCAAGGTGCTGGAGCAGGCGGGATGGGCGGGCTTCTTCCACGCCGTCCCCGCCGGCTTCTACATTGCCGCGATCGTCTGGATGCTGCCCAGTTCGAAGGGCTTCGAGATATTCACCGTCATGCTGTTCGCGTGGCTCATCGCGGCCGGCGCCTTCTCCCACGTCGTCGTTGGCTCCGCGGAGGTGTTCCTGCTCGCGATTCACGGCGAGATCGGCCTCATGACCGGTATGGCGACGATCCTGCTGCCGGCGCTCGCCGGCAACGTGATCGGCGGGACCGGGCTGTTTGCCTTGCTCGTCTACGGCCAGATCGAAGGCGAGATCGACTGAGCGGTCACGAGTAATAGTTCCCCGACGGCAGGTGGATCGTCGCGTCCACGTCGTCGAACGCGACACCCGGAGGGTCGCCGCCAGCGGCCACCGTCTCGATGGCACGGCGCAGCGCACGGCGCTGCATGGCGACCCCCTTGTCGGAGGTCACGAGGTGCTCCTCGCTGTGCAGCGAGATCGGACCCTGGCCCGCCTGCGCCTCGTAGTCGCCGGGCTGGTCCTGCCGCTCCTCGAGCGTTCGCTGGTGCCAGGGCTTGAACTTCTCGGCCTCGAGGCCGCGCATCGGCCGGCGGCCATCGGGCGTGACCGGCGCGCGCATGGTCATCAGGATGCGGCTGTGGCAATCGTCGACCGGGACCGAAAAGCCGATGCCGTTCGGGCGGCCGGGGCGCATCGCCACGTCGGGCACGCACATGATGTTCGGCATGATCCAGGTCGAGACCCGGTTGACGTGGCGGCCGTCCTCGAGGTCGCGGTGCGCCTTGTAGATCACGCCGCCGTCGATCTCCTCGAACTCGACTTTCGGCATGACCGCGAATTCGCGCACGAACTGGGTGCCGCTGAACGTCGTGTGCAGCACCTGCACGTGGAAGGGGTCCATCACGTTGTCGTTCATGTGCAGCCAGCTGTAGGGGACGACCTCCGGCCCGTTCATGTCGCCATGCGCGCCGAGCGAGTTGTCGAACGCCATGTAGTCCTCGCCGTCATCGAGCGGCTCCAGCGAATCGAACCGCGGCAGGAGAGGCATCTTCTCCGGCGGGCCCATGAAGGCCCACACCAGGCCGTATCGTTCCTTGACCGGGTACCACGGCTGGCGGTGCTCGGGGCGGCACAGGTGCGGATTGGGCTCGCACGGCTGCTCGATGCACTGGCCGTCGACCGAAAACTTCCAGCCGTGATAGCAGCAGCGGATCCCGTCGGGCTCGACATGGCCCCAGATGAGGCTGGTGCCGCGGTGCATGCACCGCGGATAGAGCAGGCCGGGACGGCCTTCGCCGTCGCGGAAGATGATCAGGTCCTCGCCGAGGATGCGAACCTCGCGCGGCCGGGTGGTCACGTTGCGCGAAGCGAGGACGGGCTGCCAGTAACGCCGCATCAGCTCGCCCATGGGAGTGCCCTGGCCCACTTGCGTCAGCGCCGCGTCGGGATGCTGGGCAGGGCGGCCGTAGGCCGTGCCTTGCAAAATGTCTCGGGCAGGGGCGTCCGTTTCGATCAGGCTGGCCATCACCGACTCCTCTCTTCTCGAGGAGCATCCTTAGCACAGTTCGGACAAAATCAACGGCGTGTCGATCAGGACGCGCCGCGCCGGTTCTGCAGGAAGAGAGCGAGAAGGATCAGCAGGAACGCGGCGAGGCGCAGCAAATAGAGCCAGCTGCGCTGCTCATCGACGAATCCGCCAAGCGACAGCAGCGTCTGGGTCACCCCCAGCAGCAGGAAGCTGCCGGAAAAGGCGAGGAACAGCCCCTCCCGAGTGCGGCGCCAGAACCTGAGGAACAGCAGTGTCGCTACCGCAAAGCCCATGACGATGGCGCCGCCGAGGAAAGTGTACAGCATGTCAGGCATCCTCGCGCCAGATGAAGCCGAACAGCAGCACGGTGACGGCCACCAGCGTGAGCCACAGCCGCTCGGGCTTAAGGTCGATGGTGGTGGGGTAGATCACCAGGTCGAAGATCACCAGCAGGTGGACCACGGCGAGCAGCGCGAAGCAGATCGCGCTCCACAACAGCACGCGCGAGCGATTGCGCAAGAAGCCCCGGCCGAGGAGGAATGCGCACAGCCCGCTGGTGGCGAGGCACAGCGCGTACACCAGAGTCGGGAACAGGGTGCCCATCCTCAATCCCTCCGCAGCTTGAATGCGTCCGCAAACGCCGTGAGTCCCGGGGCGGCGTGCGCGATGATCAGCCGGCGGACCTTGTCGGGGCTTTTCCGATAGAAATCAATCGCCTCGCGCACGAGCCTGAGGTCATTCGTGTTCGCCGCGTGCAGCGATATGCGGCCATCGCCCTCGACCATCACCAGCCCGGCGGCGGACAGATTGGCAACGCTTTGCGAGATGACGGCGTCGCTGACCCTGAGCGCGGCGATCAGCTCGTCGGCGGAAAACGCGGCCTCCGAATGGTCCACCAGATACTGCAGGACTTCGATCGCCCAGACGGAACGGAAGCTGTTGCCAATGAACGATTCGAGATGGCCTTGATCCGGCATCCTGTCGCGCTGGAGATCCTCACCTGAGCTCTGACGATGGCCTTTCGTCCTACGGATTGTGAGCGGCCTGACAACCGCCTTTGAGCCGAAAGCGGAACTTTTCTGGCGCGAGGCCGGGAACCTGGAACGCCGGTTGAGATTTATCGCTGTCGGGGGCGTGGACCGCGCACCCTTGTGCTCGGGAGGGTTCCTTGAACCGCCAAACTTCGCAGGCCGAATTTTCGCGCAGCCGGCGCGACCTGATCCACGCCTTGCGGCGCTTGCGGCGTGGCGACTTCTCGGTCCGGCTCCCCGAGGAGGGCGATGAAACCGACGTCGAGATCGCCACCTTGTTCAACGAGGTCGTCTCGCTCAACCAGCAGATTACCGGCGAGTTCGATCGGGTTTCCCGCGTCGTCGGCAAGGAAGGCAAGATCGGCAGCCGGGCGAAAGTGCACGGCGCCACCGGCGGCTGGGACCGCAAGCTGCGCGCGATCAACGAGCTGATCGACGACATGGTCCAGCCGACGATCGAGGTCGCCCGCGTGATCGGCGGCGTCGCCAAGGGCGACTTGTCGCAGACCATGGCGGTGGAGATCGACGGCCGGCCGCTCAAGGGCGAGTTCCTGCGCATCGGCAAGGTCGTCAACACGATGGTCGAGCAGCTCGCCAACTTCACCTCCGAAGTGACGCGCGTCGCGCGCGAGGTCGGCACCGAGGGCAAGCTCGGCGGCCAGGCCAGGGTGCGCGGCGTCGCCGGCACGTGGAAGGACCTCACTGACAACGTCAACCTGATGGCGGCCAATCTCACCGGCCAGGTGCGCAACATCGCCGAGGTGACGACCGCGGTCGCCTCGGGCGACCTTTCCAAGAAGATCACGGTCGACGTGAAGGGC
>DATJHD010000009.1:0-4650 GCA_035494275.1 Croceibacterium sp. | reverse complement strand
GTTTCTCGAGGCCCAGGCGGCCAAGGACGCGGTCGACCAGGGCCAGCGCGACGGCGAGGACTTCCGGCCCGGCGGCCTCGATGTGCTCGCCCAGCACGTGATGGCCTGCGCCTGCGCCGCGCCGTTCGACGAAGCCGCGCTCTTGGCCGAGATCCGCTCGAGCCTCGCCTACGCCTGGGTCGAGCAGGACACGTGGGAGCGCGTGCTCCATTTCGTGGCGACCGGCGGCTACGCGCTCGAGGCTTACGACAAGTTCAAGCGCATCGTGAGCGACGAGAGCGGCGCCTGGCGCCTCGCCCATCCCGAGCATGCCCAGCGGCACAGGATGAATGCCGGCATCATCGTCGATGCCGAGATGATCGAGGTCCGCTTCCGCAACGGCCGTTCGCTCGGCAAGGTGGAGGAACAGTTCGCCGCCTCGCTCAGCCCGGGCGATACGATCCGCTTCGCCGGAATGGACCTCGAGGTCGAGTCGCTGCGCGAGCTGGAGCTTGTCGTCCGCGCGGCCAAGAAGTCGGGGATCATCCCGAGCTACCTCGGCCTGCGCCTGCCGCTGACGACGCACCTCGCCGACCGGGTCCAGGCGATGCTGGCCGATCGTGCGGGCTGGGGGCGCTTTCCCGACGACGTGCGCGAATGGCTCGAGGTTCAGGACTGGCGCTCGCGCCTGCCGGGGCCGGACAACCTGCTGGTCGAGAGCTTCCCGCACGCCGGGCGGCACTACACCGCCTACTACACATTCACCGGGTGGAACGCGAACCAGTCGCTCGGGATGCTGATCACCAAGCGAATGGAGGAGCGCGGGCTTCTGCCCGGCGGCTTCGTCGCCAACGATTACACGCTGGCGGTCTGGGGGCTGAAGCCGGTGACCGATCCGCGCCCGCTGCTGTCACCCGAGATCCTGAGCCACGAGTTCGTCGAATGGGTGCAGGAATCGCACCTGCTGCGCCGGGCGTTCCGCGAAGTGGCCGTGATTTCAGGTCTCGTCGAGCGCCAGCACCCGGGCCAGCGCAAGAGCGGCAGGCAAGTCACCTTCTCGACCGACCTGATCTACGACGTGCTGAGGAAATACGAGCCCGACCACGTGCTGATCGAGGCCGCGTGGGCCGATGCCCGCGCGCGCATGACCGACGTGGGGCGCCTCGGAGATCTGCTCGATACCGCCGCCGAGCGGCTGGTCCATGTCGAGCTCGATCGCGTCAGCCCTCTGGCGGTGCCGGTGATGGTCATGATCGGCCGCGAGAGTCTGCCGCAGGGGGCCGTCGACGACGAGTTGCTGCTCGAGGCGGAAACGCTGGCGAGCGCGGCGATGCGCGTGGAACCGGTCGACGAGAAGGACAACTAGTCCGCGTCGGTTACGAGCCGAACTTGCGATAGCGGTCGTTCCCGACGAATCCGATGTTGCGGGCGCCCGACAGCTTCACAAGTCGCAGGACCCGAGCCGATTCCTCGTAGCTGGCGCTGCCGTCGGGCGCGACCAGGATCTCGGGTTCGGGCTTGAGCGCCACCGCTTGCGCGAGGGTACCCCGAAGCTCCGGCTCCGACACGCTTTGCCCGTTCCACATGATCCGGTCGCCCGGCGTGATCGCGACCGTGTTGCTGACCTTGTCCAGCACCACGTCGGGGCTCGGGCGGGGCAAGGGATAGTCCAGCGTGTTGGTCGAGGCCGGCAAAGTGATGATCAGCATGACGAGCAGCACGAGCATCACGTCGATGAGCGGAGTGGTGTTGATTTCCGACAGCGGCTCTTCGTTTCGGGGACGCAGGGCGATGCTCATCGAGGCTCCCCCACTTGTATGTAACAACATATCGTAACACGACGCGTTCGCGGACGGCAAGAGGTCTTCACTTGAGATCGTAGAAAAAAGAAAGGGGCGGATCGCTCCGCCCCTTCATCGTTCCCATTGGCGTTTGCGGCTATGCGCCGGTCGCGGTCGGGTTCCTCGGCCCGCCGGTGCCGAAGACGCGGTACTGCTCGTTGCCGACGAAACCGAACTTCGTGACCCCCGAGCCCTTGATGATGTTGAGGACCTGCGCCGAAAGATCGTAGCTCGCGTTGGCGTCGGGCTGGAACTGCAGCTCCGGTTCCACCGGCATCTGCAACGTCGCCTGCAGGTTGGCGACGAGCTGGTTGGGATTGATCGGCATCGCGTTCCAGAGGATCTGGTTGTCGACCGTCAGGACGATCTTGTTCTTGTCCGTCTTGATGTTGTTGGTCGGATTTGTGCTCGGCGCGGGCAGGTCGATATTGACCGAGTTGGTCACCGGCGGAAGCGTCATGATCAGCATGACGAGGAGAACGAGCATGACGTCGATCAGCGGCGTCACGTTCATTTCGATCATCGGCGAGCCGTCGTCCTTGCCGCCTGACATTGCCATGGTGGATTACTCCTGAGTCGTGTTCCCGATGCCGATCAGCGCTGGCTGACGGGCTTCGGGTTGGAAATGAAGCCGACGGTCGGATAGCCGGCCGCCTGCACGTTGTAGATCGTCCCGGCGATGCAACGCCACGGCGCGTTGACGTCGCCGCGCAGGATGACCTGCGGGATCTTGTCGGGATCCTTCATGATCTCGGTCGCGCCGCCGGCCTGCTTCACGATGGTGTCGAGGCGCTTGAAAGCCTGGTCGTACAGTTCCTGCGAATCGACCGGCGTGACGTTGTTGAAGTACACCCGGCATTCGCCGTTGCGCGAGGCGCCCTGGAAACCCGGCTCGCCGGCGCTGTGGCCGGCATCGTCGGTGGTGCTGACCGTGATCAGCAGGTTCTCCACCTTGTCCTTGGATTCGGCGGCCTTGAGCACGGGAATGTGCAGCTTCTCGATCGTCTGGAGCGCGACGGGAACCGTGATCAGGAAGACGATCAGGAGCACCAGCATCACGTCCGTAAGCGGCACGACGTTGATGTCCGACATCGGTTTTTCTTCGACGCCGCCAACTGCAATGGCCATTAGTCTTGTCCTATCTCAATTCTTCGCTGCAGGGCGGGCCACCCGCATGCCGGACGCCCGCCCCGCCTGTCCCGGTCAGGCCTTCGGCGCTGACGCGGGGGCCGTGGTGCGAGCCGCCTGCTGCGTCGAGGTCTTGGTGATGATCGCGGGCTTCACCGCGCCGCGCGAGGTCAGGTTCGCGAGGAGGTCGGTGGCAAACGCCGCGAGCAGCTCGGAAATCCGCTTGTTGCGGTTCTGCAGCCAGTTGTAGGCGAACACCGACGGCACCGCGACGAGCAGACCGAACGCGGTCATGATCAGCGCTTCGCCGACCGGGCCGGCGACCTTGTCGATCGAGCCCGAACCGGCCATCGCGATGCCGATCATCGCGCGGTAGATGCCGATGACGGTACCGAGCAGGCCGACGAACGGCGCGGTCGCACCGACGGTGGCGAGGAACGGCAGGCCGCTCGCGAGCTTCGCGTTGATCGAAGCCTCGGACCGGGCGAGCGAGCCGTGCAGCCAGTCGTGCGCTTCGAGCGAATCGGTCATCTTGGTGTGTTGCGCTTCGGCGGCGAGCGCGTCGTCGACGAGCTGGCGCCAGGCGCTGTTCTTTTCGAGCTTGGTCGCGCCTTCGCTCAGCGTGTTCGCGCGCCAGAAGGTCGAGCGCACGTTCTTGTACTGGCTGAAGATGCGGTGCTGCTCGAGCCACTTGGTGATGAGGATGTAGAACGAACCGACGGACATGATGGCCAGGACGACGATAATGAAGACGGTGATCGCGCCACCCTGCTGGATTGCAGGGCCGATGCCGAACTCCGTCGCGGGCGCAGCGTTCGACGCAGCGGCAAGGATGTTAATGAGCATGCGGGTATTCCTCTCTAGAGAATTTCAAAGCGGGATTATTGGAGTCTGTAGGTGATGCGGGTCGCGTAGCTGTCGGTGATCGGGTTGCCGGCCGAATCGAGCGCCGGGTTGAACCGAGCATAACGCCGCATGCCATCGCACGCACCGCGGTCGAGATCGCTGTTGCCGCTCGAGCTGGTGACGTTGCAGTCGGCAACACGGCCGTCCGTACCGATGGTGACCCTGACGCCGACCGAACCTTCCTTCTGTTCGGCGAGCGCGCGCGGTGGATAGCTGTCCATGATGCGCTGGGTCCACGAACCCTGGTCCCTCGGCGTCGCACCGCGCGCCTTCGAGGGCGGCGGCGGCGGCGGCGGGGCCGGCGGCGGAACCTGCAGCACCGGGGGCGCCGGCGGCGGAATGTTCGGCTGCACCTGGATCTGCGGCGGCGCGACATTGATGCTGATCGGCGGCGGCGGCGCGACCGGCGGCGGCGGCATATCCTTCGGCGGCGGCGGCGGCGGCGTCTTCGGGGGCGGTGGCGGGGGCTCGTTCACGTTCACCGTGGTGACGTGTTCGATAGCCTTCTTGTAAGCCTCGTAGGCGAGGCCGGTAACCATCGCATAAATCGCCGCGATATGGATGAGGGCGACTAAGATTATCGCGACAATGCGATTACCGGTCATTTGTTGGTCAGCGTAAGCCATCCAGCAGCATCACTCCGTTTCGATCCATCCACCGGGCGGGACGCCCGGCAAGGCCACCGTTACCTTCAGGATTTACCTGACAGGCACGATCCGCCCTTGTCCAGTCTGAGGGCCTCGGGCAGAGTGGGGCTCGCCGCCCTTCCTGCTGCCTTCGAGACCCGCACCCCGCC
>DATJHD010000008.1:0-15223 GCA_035494275.1 Croceibacterium sp. | reverse complement strand
AGGCACGAAGCTGCGCGGCTTCCATTCGAAAAGCAGCAGCTCGACCGCCAGCAGCATGGCCGCGACCGGGGTGCCGAACGTCGCCGTCATGCCCGCCGCCGCGCCGGCCACGAGCAGCGTCTTGCGTTCGGCGTTCGAGAGATGAAAGAACTGCGCGAAAAGCGAGCCGAACGCACCGCCGGTCATGATGATCGGCCCTTCCGCGCCGAACGGGCCGCCGGTGCCGATCGAGATCGCCGAAGACAGCGGCTTCAGGACGGCGACGCGCGGCTGGATGCGGCTCTTGCCGATCAGGATCGCCTCCATTGCCTCGGGGATCCCGTGGCCGCGGATCTTCTCCGAGCCGAAGCGCGCCATGAGGCCGATCAAGAAGCACCCGACCACGGGGACGAGCACCGACCACAGGCCCAGCGGGTTCCCGGCGATCGACACCTGCTCGGCACTGAACCGGCCGTAGTAGCTAAGGTTGGTCACCAGATAGATCAGTCGCAGCAACAGCCAGGCGGCGCCGGCCCCGGCGGAGCCGACGACGATCGCCATTGCGGCGAGCAGAACCAATCGTTTGTCGGCCGTGAAATCGCGCAGTCGGTCGTCCGGCCGATCATGATGGTCGGGGCGGAGCGGACCGGAATCGGAAGTGATGGATGCTGGCGCGTCCATGGGCGGCAACCTCGAATTGGATGAAAAGCGGGCGGGGCGCGCCTATATATCGTAATACGATGCATTTGGAAGTCCGCTGTGCGGCTCTTGCCTGCGGCCTCGCTTCGGGCCAGAATCGCACTTGGAAGGACGCTCATGCAAATCAGAACACTTATCCTGGCGCTCGGCCTTGCTACCGCGATGGCGGCCTGCAAGCCCGCTGCCGAGAAGCCCGCGGCCACCGCGGCAGCCGAGAAGATCGCGTGGCGCGAAGGCGATGTCGCCGATGCGCTCGCCGAAGCGAAGGAGAGCGGGAAGCCGGCGCTGCTTTACTGGGGCGCGGTGTGGTGCCCGCCGTGCAACCAGATGAAGGCGAGCCTGTTCAAGGACGCCGGCTTCATCCGCGAGACGCAGAACTTCATTCCGGTCTACCTCGACGGCGACAGCACGGGCGCGCAGCAGTGGGGCGAGCGGTTCGGCATCAGCGGCTATCCGACGGTCATCGTGCTGCGGCCGGACGGGACCGAAATCACCCGCATTTCCAGCGCGACGATGGCGGACCAGCTGCCGTCCTTGCTCAAGACGGCCGCGGGGCGGACCGTTTCCACCGACGAACTGCTCGCCAAGGCGAACGCCGATCCTGCCAAGCTCGCCGCCGATGACTGGCAAGTACTGGGCGCATTCGACTGGCTCGACGATCCCAAGCACTTCAAGGATGCGGCGACCGCCGGCCCGCTCCTCGACAAGCTGGCCAAGGCCGCGCCACAGCCGGCGCTTCAGCGCCGCTTCGCCCTGCTGGCGCTGGTCGTCGGCACCGATGACGAAGGCAAGCTGTCGGCGGCGGACCAGCCGAAGCTAGAACCGCTGCTCAGCGCGATCCTCGCCAGCCCGGCCGAGGTCAAGGTCAACCGGCAGCAGCTGGCATACGATGTACCGGCGATGATCGCGGGCCTGCCCGACGCCAGGCAGCGCGATGCTCTCGGCCATTCGCTGATCGCGGCGACCGATTCACTCTACGCAGACACTTCGCTGCCGATCGGCGACCGGCTCGACGCGACGATGGCCGACGTGCGCTTGGCGGAGGCCGAGAAGAAGCTCACGCCCGCGCTCGTCGCCAAGGTTCGCAAGAGGGCCGAATGGGCCGATGCCAACGCCAGGGACAAGATGACCCGCCAAGGCGTGATCGACGATGCCGCCTACCTCTTGTGGGATGCCGGCGATCATGCCGGGGCGAGGAAGCTCGAGCTGGCGGAGCTGAAGCGTTCCGACCAGCCCTATTACTACATGAGCAGCCTCAGCGACTTCGCCGAGCAGGAAGGCGACAAGGCCAGCGCGATCGATTGGGCGCGCAAGGCCTACGAAGCCTCGCAGGGGCCGGCGACGAGGGTGCAGTGGGCGATCCTCTATTCGCGGGCGGTGCTGCGCAACGCCCCTGGCGACAAGGCGCAAGTGGCCAAGGCCGCCAACGCGGTGATCGACGAGCTCGGCAAGAGTCCGGACAGCTATTACCAGCGCACTCGCGTCAAGGTGGCCGACTGGGGCAAGAAGCTCAGCGAGTGGAGCGCGGCGCACAACGGCGCCGACGTCATCACCGCGTTGCGCACGCGGATGAACGACGTGTGCGGCAAGCAGGGAGCCCAGGCGCAGGCCTGCCGCCAGTGGACCGCCTGACCGTCGCATGGCGTTGACTCCCGCCTGCGAGGCAGGCGGGAGGCAACGATTGTCCGGCGCCGGCTCATGCAGCCAGGCGGATCTCGCCGGCGTGTTCTGGATAGGGAGCCTTGGCCGCCGCGACCGTCACGCCCGCGAGTTCGTTCGCGAACCCGTGGTTGACGTCGCGGTGGTGGGCTTCGTCGGCGCGGACGACGAGGACCACGTCGCGCAGCGTCGCGTCGTCAGCCAGCTTCCAGTAGTGTCGGGCAAGCGCCGGGGCGGCGACGTTCGGGCTGCGACCCTCGTCGATCTCCTTCAGGTAAAGCGTGTAGCTGATCACCGCTTCTTCTTCGAAGTACCCGACGATGCGGTGGGCGGTCTTCGCACTGATCAGGTAGAGCGCGAAGAAGGCGACATAGAACACCCATTGCACGGCGAGGACGACCAGGCGTTCGATGAGTGTCGGCTGGGCGACCTCGATGAACGTCATCAGGTGCATGCGTTCGTTCTCCGCTTCCTCCATCAGGGTCCGGATCCAGCCGTTGTCGCCGCACATCCGGCGCAGGCACCTGAGGTGGTTGACGGTCGCGCCGACCATCCCCGGAACGGCGGCAACGGTCTCTAGGACGATCGCCCGGTGACCGTAACGCTTCGCGAAGAACGTGTCCGCGCACAAACGCAGCAGCTTCGTGAAGCCGAGCGCGAAGCGGTCGCGCAGGTCGCGCGGTTCGTGGTGGACCGCGGTGTCGACGAGAGGAATCTGGGACATTGTACACTCCTGACTCGAGAGCTGTTCGGCTCTCGGCGGGGAGCATCTAGGCACGGGGCGGTTCGGCTCGAATACGTAAATGTCACAGCGTGTTATGGCCGCTCGACGCGAGCGGCCGAGCGCTAGAGCATCTTCGTCAGCGTGAACCGTGCGGCGCGCGGGTCGAGCGGGTGTACCTGGAAGTCTGTAACCCCCTCGGCCGGCTCTCCGGGAAGGCGCGTGGTGTAGTAATAGTCGGCCGCATTATCCTTGCTGTTGAACAGGTTGAGGACCGTCACGCCGATCTTCCACCCGTGCGCCAGCGCATAGCTGACGTCGAGGTTGAACTCGCTGTAGCCCTTGTCCTCGGGCAACTTGTCGCCATCGCTGAGCGGATGCGTGCCGAGCCGGCGCCACTGCAGGCTGCCCGACCACGGGCCGAGATTGTTGACGAGAATTCCGGCCGAATACGTGAAATAAGGCGCGTCGGCGATGTAGGGCCCGTTGAGCCCGTAAGCGGGCAGATTGGTCGTGTGATAGCGCGGCCTCGCAAAGGACAGGTCGGTGTTGAGCTCCAGCCAGTGCAGCGGGTGGTACTGCGCGGAAAGCTCCAAGCCGTTGCGGCGGCTGGGGGCGCCGGCTTCGTCCTGGCCGGAGTCGGCGTTGTAGACGAGCTCCGACTTGAAGTCCTGCTGGAACGCCGCGACCTGGATGTGAACGCCAGGGATGATGTCGGTCCGCAAGCCGATTTCCTCGGCGGTGGTCGAGGCGAGCAGGGGGGTTGCGCCGCCGGCCAGCGGAATGCCCTGCTCGGGAATAGTGCCGAACACGCCGCGCGCGTCGTCGGAGTGGAAGCCGCGGCCCCAGCTCAAGTAGAGCTCGGTCTTGGCGAATGGGCCGAGGACGAGATTGGCCTTGGGCTGGAACAGCCACTGGTCGCCGCGGCCGCCGGTGCCGGTCACCTCGCTGTGGTCGGTCGCGTGGTAGTACTCTTCGCGCACACCGAGGACGGTTCGCAGCCAGTCGGTCCAGTTGGTCGTGTTCTGGAGATATCCGGCGAGATCGAGCAGGTGCACGTGATCGGCGTTGCAGAAGGTGTTTACCGCAGGATAGGTTGTGACGGATCCGTCGGCCTGCTCGAGCGTGCAGTAATCGAGCACGGTTGTGCGGTTCCTGGTGTGCTGGCGATTGACGAACACGCTATCGTAACGGCCCTGGAAACCAACCGTCGTGTCGCTCGAGACGGCGCCGATATCCGCGTGGAGGGTGAAGCTGGCGTCGCCACCGAGGGTGTCGCGCTTCTCGTTCTGGGCTTCCTGGTCCCCGTTGATCGGGTCATCGAGGAAGTGAGTGAAGTTGTTCACCAGCGTCATCGTCGCGTGAATGCCGTAGAGGCTCACCGCGAGCTTGCCATTCGAGCCGACTTGATTGTCGAAGTGCGCAGAGAGGCTGTAGCGCAGGGACGTGCTGTGGTCGGTCGGATCGAGCGTGCCGAAGCGGCTGATGAGGCCGGAGGCAATCGCCCGCAGCGGCTGGTCGGTAATGAGGCCCCCGCTGCTCTGGTAATACATTCCGGTGAGGCTCCATCCGTCGACGATGTCGCCTTTGCTGAAACGCACCGCGGCGTTGATCTTCTTGAAGTCCTGCTTCGGTTTCCACGCACCGTCGAAATGGCCGAGTTCGAGCGCGCCGAGCAGCCGTTCGCTGTCGTCGAAATGGGCGGTGCCGCCCAGGAACAGTTCCTGGTAGCCGTCGGTCCCGGCGGTGGCGGAGACCTGGTCAGGAATCTCGTTGGCGATGCGCGCATGCGACGAGGCCACCGACCCGAAATCGCCGATGTTCGCGTAGTAGGGGCCCTTCGTGTAATCGATGCCGGAAACGATTTGCGGCATCAGGAAGCCGAGGTCGGAATAGCCTTGGCCATGCGTGTTTGTCGGTCGATTGACCGGCATGTCGTCGACGAAGTTGGCGAAATCGGTGCCGTGATCGAGGTTGAAGCCGCGGATCAGGTACTGGTTGGCCTTGCCTTCGCCCGAGTGGATGGTGACGACGAGGCCGGGAATGCTCTCGAACAGTTCACCCGGCCGCGTGATCGGCCGCAGGCCGATTTCCTGTTGGGTGATGTGGCCCTGGCTCGCCGTGGTGGCGCTGCCGAGCAGGTCGGTGCGCGAGGCCGTGACGACGATCTCGCTGGCGTCGTTTGCGGCCTTCGCCTTGCTCGACGGGTCCGACTTGTCGCTCGAAGGCGGCGCGGCCGTGTCCTGTTCGGCCGCCCGGGGCGTTGCGGCGTCAGCCGGGGGAGCCGTCGTCGCTGCGGCGGCCTCGGCGCTGGCGGTTTGCGGAAGGCAGAACAAGGCCAATGCCGAAGCGGACACCAGGGCGGCGCGCGTGCGGTTGCGAATATCGGACAAAGTCAACGCCTCCTGGGACGGCGCGCGGCCTAGGAAGGGCGCTTTCCTTCGTCACGTTAATTACCGTAACGATGAAGTTACGAGAGCGTTACATGCATTCCGTCCGATGGCTAATCGTTCGCCGGTGCCGGCAAATCCCGGTCCAGGGGAAGGCTGCCGCGGCGTTGCAGGTCGCGCAGCAGCGTGCGCACGGCCCATCCGGTCGCCCGTGCGATCTGGCGTCCGCTGAGCCCCCAGTGGTCGCGCATTTCGAGCCACGGCGTGGTGTGCAGCACCTGGAGCATGGCGGTCGCGAGCCTGCGGTCCGAAGGCGTCAAGTCGCGTACGGCATCGGCGAGGGCTGCGCTGTAGCTACGGACACGCTGGTCGTTCTGCGCCAGCCGAAGCTGGCGTCCTTGCGGGGTCGTCCTCAGCATGGTGATGATCGGCGCGATGGCATCGAACCCGGTGTAGATCGGCTCGAGCGTCTCCAGCAGATCATCGGCGCTGCGCGGATAATCGACCCTGACGCCCGCCAGCTCGCGCACGCGCAGGAGCGCGCCGTCCATAAGCGCCGCGCGGTCGGGAAAATAGCGATACACCGTGCGCCGGCCCAGACCGGTGCGCTCGGCGACGGCATCGTGGCTGAGATCAACGGCCCCTTCGGTCATCAGCTCGATGAAAGCATCGAGGATCTGCTCGCGCGCTTGCTGCTTCTTGAGGTCGCGCGCAGGACGGCCGGCGAGGGTGTCGGACATGCCGATCGCCTAGCAAGTGGCACAAAAAGTGTCAATATGGATTGACACAATCTGTGCCACTTTCTAACGAGGGCCGGTCGATTCGGGAGACATGAAATGCTGTTTCACATGTCGATTGCCGCCGATGATCCCCGGCACGTCGCCTCCGTCGTGGCCGAGCTTTGGGAAGGGCGGGTCATTGCCTTCCCGCCGATATCCGACAACGGCTGGATGGCCCTGGCGGGCGACGAGCGCGGGACGGCGCTGGAAGTCTATCCGCAGGGGACGGTGCTGCGCGAAAGCGCAGGCGACAACGATGCGCACGGCGAGGCGTCGGGCCAGGACCGGTTCACCGCCACGCACGGCGCGATCGCGACGAGGCTCGAGCGCGAGTCAGTCCTCGCGATCGCCGAGCGCGAAGGCTGGCCGGCAAAATACCGCAAGCGCGGCGGCCTGTTCGGCGTCATCGAGCTGTGGATCGAGGGCCGCCAGATGATGGAAGTGCTCACGCCCGAGATGCAGGCGGAGTACCTGGCGGCGATGGCTCAAGCGCCGGCGCCGGCGAGGCAGTGAGCGAGCCGCTGATCCGGTCGGCCGGGCCAGGCGACGGCGTCGCGCTCGCTCGGTTGATCGGGCAGCTGGAATATGAGGTCACGCCGGATGAAGTCGCCGAGCGCCTCGTGGCGATGGAAGCAGAGGGCAGGCTGGTGCTCGTCGCCGAATTGGAAGGCGAGGTCATGGCCTGCCTCAGCACCTCGATCATGCGCGTGCTGCACCGGCCGGCGCCGGTCGGCCGGATTTCGATGATGGTAGTCGACGAACGTGTGCGCAACCGCGGCATCGGCGCCGCGCTTGTACGGGCGGCGGAGCGCCTGTTGGCGAAGCGCGGGTGCTATATGGTCGAGGTCACCAGCCATGTCCGCCGGACCGACGCGCACCGCTTCTATGAAAGGCTCGGCTACGAACGCACGAGCGTGAGGCTGGCGCGCACGCTTTAGGCCGCGGCGCCGTCCTTGCCGAAAAGGCCCCAAAGCACAAAACCGGTCGAAAGACCGACAGCGGCGCCGGTCACGAAGTCGATCGCACCGGAAGCCGGCCCGTAAAGGTGCAGCCACGCCGCCGCTGCGATCGTCGCACCCGGAACGAGCACGAGCCAGCCGTTCTTGCCCATGGCGTGCAGGCGGCGCGCCTGCAGAACCAGGCCGGGATAGAGCAGCATCAGCAGCGCGAACTGGCCGGTTCGGCCGCGAACGAGGAAGTAATAGAAGGCGACGACCGCCAGGAGCACGATCAGCGCGGGAACGTACTGCGCTTTCGGCGCCGCGCCTTTGGGGTTCACGTAGAGTGCTTCGAAGTTCATGCCGCCCCCCTCAGCTTTCGCCGTACGACAGCGAATGCCGCTGCAGCATGTCCCGATAGTAGTCGAGATAGGCGAACAGCAGCGCGGCATTGAGCGCCACCGCGAGCAGCCCGAGCGTTGCTTCGAGGGGCTGGTGCTCGAGGATCACCGTCCAGAACGCCGCGCCGACAGACACCGGCATCACCGCGCAAAGTGCGAAAGGGACGAAGACGCCGATGAGAATCAGCGCTCCGCCGACAAGCTGGATCGCGTAGGTCACGTCGATCAGGTGGCTGTGGCTGAGCGCGGCCATCAACTGCACGGCGAGCGGCTCGGTGCCGATCGGCTCCGGCCACAGCGGCAGAAAGAAGTGGTTGAAGCCGCTGGCCAGCATCCACGCGCCGAACGCCACGCGGGCGACAAGGATCAAGGTCTTCATGCCCCCGCTCCGGCCTGCGGCGGCAGAGGCCCGACCCAGCCCATGGCACGCGGCTGCGAGCTGACCGCGAACAGGGCGCGATAGTACTCGAAGTGCGCGGCGCACAGGAACAGGTTGCTGAGCAGCACGGCCCAGCCATAGATCGCCGATGTCGAGCCCCAGCCCTGCAGCGGCACGTCCCAGTACCACACGCAGAAGGAGACCGGCAGGCACACGACCAGCGCCAGCGGCGTGTAGAAGCCGAACAGCACGCATACTCCCGCCAGCAGCTCGATCGTCTTGGTGATGTCGAACATATGGCTGTCGAGCAGCGCCTTGATCAGCTCGGTGCTGAGCGGCTGGTCGCCCATGGGCTGCGGGAACAGGTACACGAAATGATTGAGACCGGCCGGGATCATCCACGCCGCGAATACCAGGCGCACGAACCAGACGGCATATTTCATAGAGCCCGCTCCCCCCGGATCTGCTCTCGCTGACCGTCAGCTTAGTCCTCGCGCGGCGATTGTAAATGGCCGCGCGCTCGCGTCGGCAGCCTACCAGTGGAAGCCCGCCTCGACGGCCCGCTTTTCGGCCGGCGTCGTCGCGCGCCCGAGCACTGCATTCCTGTGCGGGAAGCGGCCGAAACGGGCGATCATCCGGTAATGGCTGCGCGCGAAGGGCCAGCCGTAGCGGAGGCCGAGCCTCGCGAAATAGGCGAGCGAAAGGCGTTGGTCCCGGATCGCCTCGCTGTGCATCAGGGGAAGCGCGATGAACTGCCGCTCAGCGCCCTTCAGCCGCTTGTCCCAGCCGCGTTGCATGATGCCGCTCGTGATGGCCCGCGCCAGCGGATCGGTCGCGAAGGCGAGCGGGCTGCCGCGATGAATATTGCGGGGGATCTGGTCGAACAGCAGCACCGCGGCGCGCGCGGTGAGCGGATCGCCGAGGAACTCGCGCGCGGGTCGCCCCCGCAGCATCGCCCAGTCGTGCGCGAAGCGCCGCCGCAGTTCGTCGTCGATCACCGGCGACGAGCGGAACCAGTCCGCCGGATCCAGCGTGTGAAACCAGAAGTGGAGCAGTTCCGCCGCCCAGCGGCGCCGGGCGGCCGTCAAGCTCAGCCTGCCCGAGTGTAGGGCACGAAGTCCGTCAGGCCGACCACGCCGGTCAGGCTGCCGGTGAACTTGTCGTAGGTCCAGAGGCGGTCCGAGCTGCACAGCCGGGTGGGCAGCGTCCGGTCGAGCTGTTCGACATCGGTCGAGCGCAGTTTTGCCGGATCGACCGCGCGCGACACGTAGATCGTGTCGCCGGCCCTGAAGACGACGCCCATGCCGTCGATCACCTGCAAGGCATCGGGCCGCGCAGAGACGATGTTGATGCACTTGACCGGGGTACCGGCCGTGCGGGAGCCGATCAAAAGCGCCAGCTGGGCGTCGCCCCTTTCGGTGACCGACTTGGCCGAAGCTGCGAACGGCGCAATCGCCAGGGCCGCGCTGCCAAGGAGCAGGGCGAGGATCCTCATCGCGGTTCCTTCGCTCAACCGTTCTTCGTGTAGGGCACGAAGTCCTGCAGGAACAGCGCACCGGTCGTGAAGCCGTCGTAGCGATCGATCGTGCGCATGACGTCCTGCACGCACAGGCGGCTCGGGCTGAAGCGGTCCATCACCACCGCGTCGTTCCGGCGCAGCATGTGCGGATCGGCGGGACGGGCGACATAAATGGTCTTTCCCGCGTCATACACGAGCGCCACCTCGTCGATGACCTGCATCTTCGTGCTGCTGCCCAGCGTGTCGATGCAGCTGACGGGTTTGCCGGCGGTGCGCCCCTCGAGCATGCGCGCAAGGCGTGCCTCGCCGGCTTCGGATGTCCGGGAAGCCGTGGCCGCGGATGCCGCGAGCGCCAAGGCCGCGCCGGCGAGGACAAGGGCAAGGGTCTTCATAACCGTTCCTCCTCACGCTGCCATAAGCCACCGCCAATGAACTAAGGCTGACCCGTCCCTCAGTTGACGCTGCCGTCCCCGGGCGCCGGCAGGTCACCCGGTCCGACTTCGCGGTTGCCGTGTTCGGCAGGGTCGCCCTGGAGGACGAAGCGCCTGTCGCAATAGCCGCAATCGACGTAGCCCTTCTCGTCGATCTCCATGTACACGCGCGGATGGCCGAGCGCCGCCGGGCGATAATTCTCGCCCCCGCGGATGTCGCCGGCGCCGTCGCACCAAACGTGGCGCGTTTCCACCGGCGTGATTTCGGGCGTGAAGCGATCGGGCGTGAGCGTCATGGCTTGCCGATATCGCCGCGGGCGAAACGGCGCAACATCGAACGCTCGGCGCGTCAGTTGAATTGAACGGTCACGACCATGACCCCGGTATAGACACCGGGCGTTTGCGCCGCGCCGACGTGCAAGGTCCCTCCGACCCAGAAGGTGGCGTTGCCGCTGGCGTCGCTGATCGTGTAGTCAAAGCCATTGCCCTTGGCGATCGGGCTGAGGCCGCTGACGCCGAGCGACATCGTGTCGAGCGTCATCGTCGCCCCGCCGGGCCCGGCCAGGGTGACCGGCGCGATGTCGGTGCTCTTGAGCTTCAATCGCTGGTTCCTCACGCCTCGGATGGCAAACGCTGCCGCCTTGCAGGTGCCGCTGTGCACCAGCGTTCCCGTGGTTGTGCACGTGGCCGTTGCCGAAGGCGACATGACCACGGTGCCGGCCGTCGCTGCCACGGCGATGCTGCCGAAATCCATGTCCGACGTCTTGACGATGGAACCTGGTGTCAGGACGATGGCGCTGGAATTGGCGGAGGCGGTCCTGCTTTGGGCCGAAGCCTGCTGCGGGACGAGGAGGCAAGCCGTCGCGGCCAGTAACGCGCACAGCGCTGCGCGAAAGTGGCGCGCCTCGCCCATTCTTGGGCGAAGCAAGCGGATGATCCCAGGTCCCATGAATGCGGGCCTAGCCCATCGCTCGACAGCGGTTGGTTGCCCGGCATGGTTAACGGGGAGGTAACGTTCACCGGATCTTCACCGCCATTGCCGGGTCGTGAACTGAACCGTAAAGGCGCTCGCCATGAGCGAGAACGGCGCCGCCATCAGCATCCGCGATTTGGTGAAGGAATATGCCGCCCAAGGCGACGAGCCGCCCAAGCTCGCGCTGAAGGGCGTGAGCTTCGACGTGCCGCAGGGCGGCATCTTCGGCCTGCTCGGCCCCAACGGCGCCGGCAAATCGACGCTGATCAACATCATGGCCGGGCTGGTGATGAAGACCAGCGGCACGATCGAGGTCTGGGGCCACGACATCGACCGCGACATGCGCAACGCCAAGCTCTCCATCGGCATCGTGCCGCAGGAGATCGTGTTCGACCCGTTCTTCACGCCCTTCGAGGTGCTGGAGAACCAGGGCGGCATGTACGGCATCGCCAAGCACCTGCGCCGCTCCGACGAGCTGCTGCGCGCCGTGCATCTCGCCGACAAGCGCGACGCCTATTCGCGCACGCTGTCGGGCGGCATGAAGCGGCGGCTGCTGATCGCCAAGGCGATGGTCCATGCGCCGCCGATCCTGGTGCTCGACGAGCCTACGGCCGGCGTCGATGTCGAGCTGCGCCGGCAGCTATGGGAGCTCGTCGGCGAGCTCAACGCCGAGGGCGTGACGGTGGTCCTGACCACCCATTATCTCGAGGAAGCCGAGCAATTGTGCGATCGGATCGCGATCATCAATCACGGGCAGCTGATCGCCAACAAGCCGACCCGCGAGCTGGTCGGAACGATCGGCGAGAAGATCGTCTCGATCACCGTCGAGCGCGACGTGACCGAGGCGCCGAGCAGCCCCTCGTTCATCAAGAGCGAGATGACCGGCGAGCGGACCATCGAGGTGACTTACGACAAGAGCAAGGTCACCGCGGGCCAGGTCCTCGGCCTGGTGCGCGACCAGGGCTTCGTCATCGAGGACGTAACCACCCGCGAGGCCGATCTCGAGGATGTGTTCGTGCAGCTCACCAGCGGGGCGGTCACTCACGCGTGAGCTTGCCGCGCCGGCCGCTTGCGGCCATGACGCGCGCATGACAGCACATACTTGCGACGTGCTCATCATCGGCTCGGGCGCCGCCGGCCTCACGGCCGCGCTGACGCTGGCGCAGGAGCGCACGGTGACGGTACTCGCGAAAGGCCCGCTGACCGGTGGCTCGACCGCGTGGGCGCAGGGCGGGATCGCCGCGGTGCTCGATGCCGGCGATACCTTCGAGGACCACATCCGCGACACGATGGTCGCGGGCGCCGGGCTCAACCGGCGCGAGACGGTCGAGTTCGTCATCGAGCGTGCCCCGCGGGCGATCGCGCGCCTGGTCGAGCTGGGCGTCCCGTTCAATACCGAAGGCGCCGAACTCCATCTCACTCGCGAAGGAGGGCACTCGCACCGTCGCATCGTCCATGTCGCCGATGCCACGGGCTGGGCGGTCGAGGCGGCGTTGCTCAAGGCGGCGGAAGCGCATCCGAACATAACGCTGCTGCCGGACAAGACCTGCATCGACCTTGTCACCGGCCGCAACGAGGAGCGCTATTCGGGCTCGGGCCGCGTCTGGGGTGCCTACGCGCTCGATGCGGCGACGGGCCGGGTCGACGTGTACCGCGCGCGGGCGACGGTGATGGCTTCGGGCGGAGCGGGGCGCGTCTACCGCTTCTCGACCGCGCCGAGCGGCGCGACCGGCGACGGCATCGCGATGGCGTGGCGTGCGGGCTGCCGCGTCTCCAACATGGAGATGATGCAGTTTCACCCGACCTGCCTCTACAACCTCGAGGTCAAGAACTTCCTCATTACCGAAGCGGTGCGCGGGGAAGGCGGGCAGCTGAAGCATCCCGAGACCGGTCATCGCTTCATGCCCGATTACGACCCGCGCGCCGAGCTGGCGCCGCGCGATATCGTGGCGCGCGCGATCGACGACCAGATCAAGCGTTTCGGCCTCGATTACGTCCACCTCGACATCAGCCACATGCCGGCCGATTTCGTGAAGGAGCATTTTCCGACCATCCACGAGAAGCTGCTCGGCCTCGGGATCGACATGACGAAAGAGCCGATCCCGGTCGTCCCGGCGCAGCACTACACCTGCGGCGGCATCTGCATCGGCCTCGACGCCCGCACGGATTTGCCGGGCCTGTGGGCCGCGGGCGAGTGTACCGAGAGCGGCCTTCACGGCGCCAATCGCCTCGCCTCCAATTCCCTCCTCGAATGCTTCGTCTTCGGCGAGGCGGCCGCGCGCGACATCCTCGACTGCTGGGACAAGCTCTACGACCCGCCGGCGATCCGCGAGTGGGACGAAAGCCGGGTGACCGATTCCGACGAGGAAGTCGTCATCAAGCAGAACTGGACCGAGATCCGCCGCTTCATGTGGAACTACGTCGGCATCGTGCGGACCACCAAGCGCCTCGAGCGCGCGCAGCACCGGATCAACATGCTCTACGGCGAGATCGAGGACTATTACGGCCATTTCCGGGTCACCACCGACCTCATCGAGCTGCGCAACCTGCTGCAATGCGCCGACCTCATCGTGAAGAGCGCGCTCAAGCGCCACGAGAGCCGCGGGCTGCACTACATCCTCGATTATCCCGATCTTGACCTGGTCGCGCGCGATACGGTGCTGGTGCCATAGGACCCCTAGGCACGCGGCGCGAAGCTCTCCGCGATCACCAGTCGGCCTTCGCCGCTGTTGTCGATTCGCAAGTCCTTGATCGCCTGGTATTCGGGTGAATCGTACCACCCTCTCGCCGCTTCGACCGAGGCAAACCGCAGGACGATTGTGGTTGGCGGAGCGTCGCCTTCGATCGATAGCGAGTTGTAATCGGCGGCCAGCACTTCGGCCCCGTGGGCGCTGAGCGTCGCCCTGACGACCTCGAGATACTTCTTCATGCCGTCCGGGTCGGTCACCCGGTAGTTCGCGATAACGTATCCTGCCATGATGCCTGGTCCTTTCGCTGCGCGCCCGCTGGATCACGGCGACAAGCTAGCCTGCTCGTGGTGCTGCATCGCCTCCTCGACTGGTCCGAGCGCATGGACCCACCAGCGCCAGGCTCCGATAATGGCCAGTGCGCTGACCGCCGCCATGGCCGCCGTGAACAGGAAGAACGCAGCCGCGCCCATCGGCTCGTAATAGCGGTCGAGCCAGCCGGCGAGAAAATAGGCGCAGGCCTGCGATGCCCGATACATCGCCATCATCATCGAGACGACCGAGGGCGGGGAATCGCGCGAGACCAGCGCCCCGATCGGCGGCTCGATCAACGCGCCGTAGCTGAAATCCTGCAGCACGTAGAAGCTGAGCCACAGGCCGAGCGGAGTGATCGGCAATCGGGCAATGCCGAAAGCGAACAGCCATGCCAGCGCGACGCCCGAGGCGCCGAGGGCGAACTTGGTCACGTCGCCCCAGTCGCGGCCCCTTCGCTGCAGCGCCAAAGCCAGGCGGTTGCCCAGCCACACGCCGGTAATCGTCGCCAGTCCGTCGAAGATGCCGATCCACGTAACCGGCGCCTCGAAGCCGAGGATCGTGCGGTCCACGTGACTATCCGCCCAGACGTACATGATCCCGTACGACTGGTTGGTGACCGTGTAGTAGAGCATGTAGGGCCCGAACAGCAGCAAAAGGATCGCGCCGACCCGCCGCCATTCGCCGCGCGTCAGGCGGACCTTCGGGCCGCGTTCGGAGATCGTGTCGGGCGGCAGGTGGCGGCGGCCGAGGAGGTAAGTCGCCAGACCGATCAGCATGCCGATGCCGGCGGCGCCGAACCCCCAGTGCCACGATACCTTCTCGCCGAGCGTGCCGATCACCAGCGGCGCCACGAGGGCGCCGATGTTGAGCGTGATGAGATAAACCCCGAACGCGCGCGTGCGCCGCTCGTCCTCCGCCGAATAGAGCAGCCCCACTTGCGCCATCATGTTGCCGAGCAGGCAGCCCGCGCCGAGGATCAGGAGCGTGAGCGCGCCGAGGAAGAGCACCTCGCTGGCCATCGCGAGGTGCCCGGCGGCCATCAGCAGGCAGCCGATGGTGACCGTACGCGTCCGTCCCAGCACGCGATCGCCGAGCCATGCCCCGACGAGCGGCGTGAGGTAGACCATTCCCGAATAGAGGCCATAGGTCTGCGCCGCGAACGCGAGGTCGGTCAGCTTGCCGACCACCGCTTCGAGACCGGAGCGGAACGCCTCCAGCCCGAGCACGTGGCGGGCGTGCTCCGGCAGCAGCAGGTACTTGGTCATGTAAAGCAGCAGGATCGCCTGCATCCCGTAGAACGAGAAGCGCTCCCACATCTCGGTCGTGGCGAGAACCGTCAGGCCGCGCGGATGG
>DATJHD010000007.1:0-2638 GCA_035494275.1 Croceibacterium sp. | reverse complement strand
GCCGGCGCTCACCGCGGCGCGGCAGCGCACGTACTGGGCGACGGTGAAGCTGGTGGTGTTGTTGGTGCTGATGCCGCGCGCGGTCAGCTCCTCGAGAATTTCGTAGCCTTCCTTCGAGCCCGGCAGCTTGACCATGACGTTGGGCCCCTGCGCCGCGATCGTCAGGCCCATGGCCAGCATCTTTTCGCCGTCGGTGACGAAGCGCGGATCGACCTGGCCAGAGAGAAAACCGTAGCGACCGCCGGACTTGTCGAACACCGGGCGGATCGCCTCGGCGCCGCGCTTCACGAGGTCGAGGTAAGCTTGCCAATAGACGCCCTCGACGTCGAGCGCCGGATCGGCCTTGGCGATGGCGCGAATGCGCTCCGACCAGCCCTTCGGATCGAGCTTGATCGCCTGCAGGCTGAGCGGCGGGTTGGTCGTCACGCCACGGAAGCCCATCGTTCCGCTCGAGCGGATGGTGTCGTCGTCGTACAGGCGCGCGAGCTGCTCGGCCCAGTCGGCTTCCTTGCCGGCCGGCGCCTTGGCCAGCGTCTCGGCCTTCCAGCTGGGGTAGATCAGCGGTGAGGAATCCCACCAGATTTCGGCGTCGGGATTTGTCGCGGCGAGCTTTTCGAGGACGTTCTGGGTCATGGCGGCCCCATGCCCCCGGCGGGGGCGAAAGGTCCAGCCATTTTCCTTGGAAGCCGCCAAAAGCCCAGCTTTGCCGTTCGTGTCAAAGTGTCGCAGCGATGAAGCAGGTGTTGTTGCCCTGCATCGGGCGGCTACAATGGCCCGCATGAACCGGTCGCTCTACCGTCTCGCCGTCGCCTGCGCGTTGTTCGCCGCGCCGGCAGCGTTGTCCGCGCAATCGGCCGGCGAGGGCGCCGGTGGCCCTGCCGACCAGGGCATTCTCGTCACCGGCAAGATTCGCAAGGTCGACCCCGAGAAAGTGACGCGCGAAGCGCGCTCCATCAGCCGGGAAACCGACGTTCTCTACGAACCGCTGGCCCGCTTCGAGGGCTATGCGTGTCCCGGCGTGCTCGGCCTCAAGCAGGACTATGCGGAAATCTTCGTCGGCCGCCTGCGCCAGATCGCCGAACAGTTGCACATTCCGCTGGCGAAGAACGGGGATTGCACGGCCAACATTATCGTCGCCTTCACCGACGACGGCCGCGCCGATCTCGCCGAGATGCAGCGCAAGTCGAAGTTCCTGTCGCAGATTCTCGATCCGAAGGAACGGCACGAACTGCTCGACGAACCGGGCCCCGTGCGGGTGGTGTCAGTCGTCGAAACCCGCATGCAGAACGGCTCGCTCGTGCCGCGGGCCCAGCATCTTGCGGGAAGCGTGAGCGAGCTTCCGACCGGGCACATGGAAGGCGGCCAGTCGCTGATCTCGACCGGGTCGAAACGGGAAATCGCCAACGTGGTCGTGCTGTTCGACCGCAGCAAGATAACGGGCAAGAGCCTGCAGCAGCTGGCGGACTACACGGTGATGCGCGTGTTCGCCTACACGCGCGACGCCAAGGGCGAGAAGGCGCCGGATTCGATCCTCACCTTGTTCGACGAAACGAACGACACGCCGCCGCCGGGGCTCACCGAATTCGACCGCGCCTATCTCACCACGCTCTATGAAGGGCCAGCCTACGTGCGCGGCATCGGCAAGCTGCTGCGCGTGGCGCAGAACCTCGACAAGCTGCATTCGATCAACGGCGAGTGGGACTACGACGGCGAGGGCGCCGACAAGTAAGCGCCCGCTCGTCGCCCGCCGTGTTGACGTCGCGACTCCTGAACAGCCAGTGGCCGTCGTTGTGCGCGACTTCGTCCACGCCGTTGCGTTGGGCGAGGAGCCTGGCCGGATCGTCGAGCGTGCTCGTCGCGCTCAGCCGGCGGCCGGCTTGCTTGCGGAGGCGGACGGTCCCGGCCCGGCGCCGAGCGCCATCGGATCCCAGTGCTCGTCGGCCTTGCCGTCGACGAACCGGTACATGTCGAACCAGGTCGTGGTGTAGGTCTCGCCGGTCGTCGTGCCGGGTATCGGCAGCGTGCGCACCGTGCTGACGGTGACATAGTCGCCCTCGGCCTGCACGGCCACGACCGGGCTGGTCAGCTTGTCGCAAGTCGGCGTCGGCTGCTGCTTGGCGACTTGCGTGAAGTAATAGACCACGCCCGCCAGGCCCGACTTCGCGACCGGATTATGCTGGATGTACTTGTCGGTCAGCCACTCGCCCGCGCGGTTCCACTGGTGGCACTGCAGCAGCTCCTTCATGATGTGCAGCGTCGCCTGCTTGTTCCTGTTGAGCTTGGCGTCCTTGCTGGTGAACAGCGCCTCGGGATTGGGCGCCGCGACGACCGGATCGCTCAACGGGCGCTGCTGGGCGGCGGCGGGCATCGAGGCGGCGAGCGCCATGACGGCGGCGGCGGCAAGCAAGGTCTTCATCGGAACATCCTCCCCGGGAACGGCTTTGCCCTACATGATGCACGCTGCGCGCACTTTGTCCATCGCCTGCACTTGCTGCATCGCAGCAAAGCCCCTATGTGCGCCCCCGAAACTTCCCCGAATCCCGAAAGCTTAGACCATGTCCCTCCGCAACGTGGCCATCATCGCGCACGTAGACCACGGCAAGACCACCCTGGTGGACCAGCTGTTCCGCCAGTCCGG
>DATJHD010000006.1:0-2848 GCA_035494275.1 Croceibacterium sp. | reverse complement strand
GCACGGGGGCATGCTCGACCGCGTCGACGCGCTGCTGTTCGCCGCTCCCCTCGGTTTCGTCATCATTCTTTTCGCGATACACTCTTAGATTCCAACAATGAAGCGTATTGCCATCCTGGGCTCGACCGGGTCCATCGGCCGCAGCACCCTGTCCATCGTCGAGTCTTATCCCGACCGCTTCGCCGTGGTGTCGCTGGCCGCCGGCTCGAACCTGGAGCAGGCGTTCGCCGACGCCGAGCGCTGGCAGCCGAAGGTGGTCTCGATGGCAAGCGAAGCAGCCGCCCAGGCGCTGCGGCAGCGCCTCGACAAGGCGGGACGGAAGCAGATCGAGGTCGTGGCGGGGACGCCGGGCACGGTGCGCGTCGCGACCCATCCCGAAGCGGACTTCGTGGTCAGCGCGATCGTCGGCGTCGCCGGCCTGGAAGCGACCTACGAAGCGGTGAAGGCGGGCAAGACCGTCGGCCTCGCGAACAAGGAGTGCCTGGTCGCCGCCGGCGAGCTGATCACCGAGGAGGCGCGCCGCCAGAACAAGCCGCTGCTCCCCATCGACAGCGAGCACAACGCGGTGCACCAGTGCATGCGCGGCGGGCGTCTCGAGGAAGTGCGACGCGTGTGGCTCACCGCGTCGGGCGGTCCTTTCCTGAACCTGCCGCAGAAGGACTTCGCGGCCATCACCATCGAGCAGGCGCTGCATCACCCCACGTGGAAGATGGGAAAGCGCATCACCATCGACTCCGCGACGCTGATGAACAAAGGCTTCGAGGTCATCGAGGCGTGCCGTCTCTTCCACCTGCCGCCGAAGCAGGTCGAAGTGATCGTGCATCCGCAATCGACCATCCACTCGATGGTCGAGTTCAACGACGGCAGCATCCTGGCGCAGCTTTCGGTGACCGACATGCGCCTGCCCATCCTGTACGCGCTGACGTACCCGGACCGGATCGCGAGCGACTTGAACTTCCCGATTCGGGAACTCAAGCGACTCGACTTCCAGCCTCCCGATTTGGAACGCTTCCCGTGCCTGCGCTTGGCATACGAGGCGGCCGAGGCGGGAGGCGCTAAATCCGTGGCTCTCAACGCCGCCGACGAGGTCGCGGTCGCCGCCTTCCTCGCCGGCGAGATACAATTTAACGACATCCCCCGCACCATCGAGGCCGTTTTGCATGAAACAAATGCACGCCGGCCTGAATCTATTAAGCAGGTCCTCGAGATGGACGCAGCCGCGCGGGCAGCCGCCCGAACCGTTGTAGCCAACCTCGCTCGCAAGACAGGACGACCTGCTTTGGCATAGGATTTCCACTCTCTATGGGTTTTCTGATCGGTGTTCTGGTCGCAGTCGGCGCTTTTGTTCTCGTGCTGGGGATCCTCGTCCTCATCCATGAGTTCGGCCACTTTGCTGCGGCCAAGTATTTCAAGGTCCGGGTAGAAGTCTTCTCCATCGGCTTCGGCAAGCGCCTGTTCGGCTTCAAGCGAGGCGACACGGACTACCGCATCGCGGCGCTGCCGCTGGGCGGCTACGTCAAGATGAGCGGCGAGAACCCGCTCGAGCCGGCGACGGGCGATCCGGGCGAGTTCATGTCGCACCCGCGCTGGCAGCGCTTCGTCATCGCGCTCGCCGGGCCGGCGATGAACATCGTCTTCGCCATCGCGCTGATGACGGCGATCTTCATGGTGCATTATGAGCACCCCATCTGGTGGAACCGCCCCGCCGACGTCGGCTGGGTGATGGACGGCTCCGCCGGGGACAAGGCCGGCATCCAGCCGGGCGACCGCATCGTGCGCATCGACGGCGTCCAGAACCCCACCTGGCAGGACGTGCTGCTCAAGGGCTTCATCAATCCCGGGCAGCCGGTGAGCATCGCGGTGCAGCGCAACGGCCAGCTCATCTCGACCACGATCACGCCCGACAAGGTCGGGCCGCAGGAGGTCGGCAACACCGGCCTCGTGCCCTCGCAACCGAACGAGATCACCACGATCCAGCACGAGATGCCCGCCTACCAGGCGGGGCTGCGGCTGGGCGACCAGATCCTGACCGTCGACGGCGTGCCGGTGAACACCACGCAATCGCTGTTGCGGCAGCTGCAGCGCTCCGGCGACAAGCCGACGCAGATCATCGTGCTGCGCGACGGACAGCAGATGAACTTCACCGTGAAACCGGTGCTGCTCGAGATCGAAGGCGACAAGAAGTACCGCATCGGCGTGCTGTGCGAGCCGGTGCAGATCGACAAGCTGCCGTTCAGCGCCGCCCTCAACCGCTCGCTCGAGGAGAACTGGAAGAGTTCGTTCCTGATGGTCGAGCTGCTGCAGAAGATGGTGAAGCGGCAGATCTCGATCAAGCAGCTGAGCGGGCCGGTGGGCATCGCGGGCGCCGCGGGCGAAGCCGCCAAGGAAGGCATGGTGCCGCTGCTCACGCTGATGGCGCTCATCAGCCTGCAGCTCGGCATCTTCAACCTGCTGCCCATCCCGATCATGGACGGCGGCGTGATCCTGCTGCTGCTCATCGAGGGCCTGATGCGCCGCGACATCAACGCGCGCATCAAGGAACGCATCTACCAGGCGGCGTTCGTCTTCCTCGTGCTGTTTGCCGTCGTCGTGATCTACAACGACATCGCCAAGCTGCCCGGCATCGGACACTGAAGCACCCGTAATCCAGGGAAAACATAAAGCCTCGCGCGAGCGAGGCTTTTTTCTGTGGCGCGGGGGCGACGGACTAGCGCGTGTGCTTCGCGATCCACTCCTCGGCCAGCTGTTTCGCCTGCGCGATCTCTTCCGGCTTCATCTCGGAGGCGAGCGTCTTGACCGACTGCGCGCTGTCCTTGTCGCCGGCCTCGGCCGCGAGTGAGAACCACTT
>DATJHD010000005.1:0-6314 GCA_035494275.1 Croceibacterium sp. | reverse complement strand
GGCTTGTTTTCCTTGCCGAGCTGCATCACGGTCGCCTTCTCGGCCTGGAATTTCGGCCAGCGCGGAAGGCCAGGGCCGTTCGGGTCGCCGGTCTTGGCGAAGTTGACCCAATAGGCCTGAAGAGCCCTGGAGAGCGATCGGTCCTCGTCGGTCCAGGCCGGGCGGCTAGGACGGTGGTCCTCGTTGGCGAACACCAGCGGGACCTCGCTCCCATGGCCCGAACCGTCGGGATTGGCCGCGGTCGGACGGTCAAACCAGTAGGCATAGACCGGCGCCTTGGCGTTTTTCGCCTGTAGCGCAGCCCAGGTGAACATGTTCCAGTGGAACATCGTGTCGCTGGCGAGATCCTTCGACGCGCGGGTCGCCTGCACGTCGGTCGCATGAGAGTAGGCGGCGAGGATTGCGTCCGCTTGAGCGCCGTATCCGTCGCGAACCCGCTTTTCGAAATCGGCCGGCGTTACCGCCCTGCGCCCGCCGAAAACGGCCGCCTCGTCCGAGGTGGTGCCGATCAGGACAGGGACGCCATTGTACGCCTGCCGCTGCCATATCGCGTATTCGGGTGCGGTCAGGATGTAGCCGTCGAGCGGCGGGAAGAACCGCGGTGCGCCCTGCGCATGCTGGGCGGCCTCGAGCTTCTCCGCCGGCATCGCCCGCGCTTCGGCCAGCGAGCTGGCGCCGAGATCCTGAAGCCATTTCTGGCCGCTGGATTCGGCTTGCGCCAGCGTGGCTTGCGTGGTGCCTGCGAACTCGCCCGGCGGCGCAAAGTCGGCACCGCTTTCGGCGATGGCGCCGCGGAACAACCCTTTCGCCAGGGGCGAGGCGACGAGTTCGCTCACGGCCATGCTACCGGCGGAGTGGCCCATGACGGTGACTTTGGCAGGATCGCCGCCGAACTGGGCGATGTTGTCGTGCACCCACCTAAGACCGGCGATCATGTCCAGCAGCCCGTAATTGCCGGAGCCCTGGCCGCTTTCCGCGCTGAGCGCAGGGGTGGCCAGGAAGCCGAACGGCCCGACGCGATACGAGATCGAGACGAAAACGACGCCTTGCTTGGCGAAGTTCGCCCCATCGTACATCGGCACGCTCGTGGCGCCGGAATTGAATCCCCCGCCATAGATCCAGGCGATGACCGGCAACTTGTCGGCGGGCGTGTTCGCCGGCGTCCACACGTCGATGAACAGGCAGTCTTCGGACATCGGCTGCTCGCTGCCCATCTGCTTGAGCAATTGGGCGCCCTGCATGCACGCGGGACCGAATGCGATGGTCTTGCGCACGCCTTGCCAGGGTTGCACGGGCTGCGGCGCCTTCCACCGCAAATCACCGACCGGCGGCTGAGCAAAGGGAATGCCCTTGAACTCGCCCAGTCCTTCCACGGCCTCGCCCTGAACGATTCCCGCGGTGGTTTGCGCTTGGGTAATCGCTGCGTGAGCCGGGCTGGCCAGTAACGCCAGCGCCCACACAAGACCGAGACTGGCCGATTTCATCTGCAACCCCCTTCCAAGTACCTTGGACGTTTCTGCCCCACGGTATTGCATCCGTCCAGAGAAACGCCGCTTTTCACGCCGCCCCCGGTCCCGCTAGAAGCGTGACGCATACCGGGGGTCATGATGGACACTAGGCGGCTCGAGGCCTTCAGCGACGGCGTGCTGGCGATCATCATCACCATCATGGTGCTCGAACTGAAGGCGCCGCACGACGCCGGCCTGCCAGCCCTGTGGGCCTTGTGGCCGGTGTTCCTCAGCTATGTCCTGAGCTTCGTGTACGTCGGCATCTACTGGAACAACCACCACCACATGCTCCACGTCACGCAACGCGTCACCGGTGCCATCCTGTGGGCCAACCTGCACCTGCTGTTCTGGCTTTCGCTGCTGCCGTTCAGTACCGGCTGGATGGGCGAGAACGAGTTCGCCCGCTGGCCGACGGTGACCTATGGCGTCAACCTCCTGGCCTGCGCCCTCGCCTACTTCCTCCTCGAACGACGGATCATCGCGGCGCAAGGCGCTGACGGAAAGCTCGCCGTAGCGGTCGGCCGCGACCTCAAGGGCAAACTCTCTCCGCTGTTCTACCTGGCGGGCATTGCGGGCGCGTGGCTGTGGTGGCCCGCCGCGGGAATGGCGCTGTTCGTGCTGGTTGCGCTGATCTGGCTTGTGCCGGACAGGCGGATCGAACGAACGCTGGGTGGCTAGCGCAAAGTGCGCAAGGTTATCGAGCGTCGCGTGACGGCCGTCGGGACAATCGAATGCTCCCATTCGCGCCGCACCTCGCCCGCCAACAGGTAGAGCGAGCGCGGAGGAAGCTCGACATGGCGACGCTCGAAGCCCGCGCCTATCCTTCGGCGCAGGCGCAGAACGCAAGCCGCGCTCAGCGACAGTCCGAGGACCTTGTCGTACTGAGGTCGGTCGCGGTGCCAGCCGATGCCGGCGCCCGGATCATAACGGATCAGCAGGGCAGCCTCGAAAGCGGCGGGATCGGCATCGACTTGGGGAGCCAGCGCATCCCTCAAGGCGATCAGCCAGCCGGGCAACGGCGGGGCTTGTGCGAGGCGATGGCTGCTGAAATCGTATCCCGAGCCGTAATGCGTCGTCAGGCGCTTGCCTTCCCATTGGCCGAACTGGAATGGAGCAAGGGGAGCGGCGTCGATGCGCTCCTCCAAATCCCGCTCCCTCCCCCTTGTAACGGCCTCCGGCACGAGGCGCAGGCCGGGCACGATCGGCGGCGCGGCAAACAATTCACCCTGTTCAAGCATTCCTCCTATATAGGACCTCGATGCGTCAATCGCTCACCATCTTGACCTTCGACACGAGCGGCAGGGGATTTCGCGAAATTACCCACGAGGTGAACGCCTGGATCCGCAGCACCGGTATCTCGGCCGGCCAGTTGACGCTGTTCTGCCGGCACACCAGCGCGGGCCTGATAATCACCGAGAATGCCTCGCCAGCCGTCCGTCGGGACCTTCTCCGCTGGCTCGACTCGGCCGTGCCCGAAGGCGGACACGAACACAATGACGAGGGGCCCGACGACATGCCCGCTCACATCAAGGCGGCGCTCACCGGCAACAGCCTCACCATCCCCCTGAGCGAGGGGAAAATGATGTTGGGCACCTGGCAAGGCATTTTTCTCGTCGAACATCGCCATGTCGCACACAACCGCAGCGTCGTCGCACAGGCGATGGGAGACTGACGAAACAACCGCGCACCGCGTGCGTTCAGGCGAAGTGCGCACCACAATGGACAAGATGGTAGCGCTACCATACATGTCGCGAGATTTTCCCTTGCGACGAGCCACGGCTGAGACGCATGGGCGGGACGGCAATGGAAAAAACGAGGGACCGCATGAGCTTTACCGCCGACACCCTGCTGCTGTTCGGCGCTACCGGCGATCTCGCCAAGCGCATGTTGCTCCCGTCGCTCTGTGCGCTCGACGCCGACAAGCTGCTGCCGGAGAAGCTGCGGATCGTCGGCACGGCCCGGTCGCAGATGAGCGATGCCGAGTACCGCAACTTTGCGCGCGCGGCGCTCGAGAAATACCTGCCGGCAGACCGCCGCGGCGGCATGGCCGATTTTCTCAACCGACTGCATTACCAGCCGAACGACGTGACCCATCCCGAGGGCTTCGCTTCGCTGGCCACGCAGGTAGGTGGCTCGAAAGACTCGCTGGCCATCTTCCTGTCGACCGCACCGAGCCTGTTCGAGGTGACTATCGAAGGCCTCAGGCGCGCCGATCTCGCCGGCGAGGGGGTGCGCATCGGGCTGGAAAAGCCGCTCGGACTTGATCTCGCTTCGAGCCGGGAAATCAACGATGCGGTGGCCAAGTGCTTCCCGGAAGCCCGGATTTTCCGCATCGATCATTACCTCGGCAAGGAGACGGTGCAGAACCTGCTCGCGCTGAGGTTCGCCAACGTGTTCTTCGAGCCCTTGTGGAACGCAACCCATATCGGCCACGTGCAGATCACCGTGGCCGAAACCGTCGGCCTCGAAGACCGGGCGGATTTCTACGATCATACGGGCGCCTTGCGCGACATGGTGCAGAACCACATGCTGCAACTCCTGTCCCTCGTCGCGATGGAGCCGCCCGCGAATTACGATCCGACCGCGGTCCGCGACGAGAAGGTCAAGGTCCTCCGGGCATTGCGCCCGCTCATGCCCGGTGAAAGCGTCACCGGGCAGTACCGCGCCGGAGCCGTGGGCGGTGCGATCGTGCCCGGCTACGACGAGGAGCTGAAGCGGACCAGCGCAACCGAGACCTTCGTCGCGCTCAAGGCCCACATCGACAACTGGCGCTGGCAGGGCGTGCCGTTCTACCTGCGCACAGGCAAGCGGATGCACGAACGGGTGACCGAGATCGTCGTCCAGTTCCGCCCGGTGCCCCACTCGATCTTCGGGAATGCCAAGATGGCACCGAACCGGCTCGTCATCGGCATCCAGCCCGAGGAAAACATCACCCTCTCGTTGATGGCCAAGGTGCCTGGGCTCGATCGCGACGGGATCGCGCTGCGGCCCGTGCCGCTCGACATCGCCATGCCCGACGCGTTCACCGGCACGCACCGGCGCATCGCCTATGAGCGCCTGCTGCTCGATCTCATCGAAGGCGACCAGACCCTGTTCGTGCGCCGCGACGAAGTGGAAGCGCAATGGGCCTGGATCGATGCCATCCGAGCGCTTTGGCAACGCGAGGGCCTCGAGCCGAAACCGTACGCGTCCGGCAGCTGGGGCCCGAGCGCGGCCATCGCCCTTGCGGAGCGCGACGGAGTGAGCTGGCATGAGTGAGCTCCACCCCACGGTCGCGCGCGTGACCGAGCGAATTGTCCAACGATCGAGGGACAGCCGCAGGCGCTACCTCGACCTGATGGAGCGCGAGGGCGACCTGCACGCTGACCGCAACACCGCGTTGCCCTGCTCCAACCTGGCGCACGGCATGGCGGCAATGGGCGAAGACAGGGATTCGATCGCCACTCGACGCGGGCCGAACATCGGCATCATCTCGGCCTACAACGACACGATTTCCTCGCATCAGCCGTTTGGCGCCTATCCGCCGCTCATGAAGGTGTGGGCGCGAGAAGTCGGGGCGACGGCCCAGGTCGCCGGGTCGACGCCGGCCATGTGCGACGGTGTGACACAGGGCATGGACGGGATGGAGCTGTCGCTGTTCAGCCGCGACGTGATCGCCCTTTCGGCCGCTGTCGGCCTCAGCCACCAGATGTACGATGCCGTCGCCATGCTCGGCATGTGCGACAAGATCGTGCCGGGGCTGCTGATCGGCGGGCTGAGGTTTGGCTACTTGCCGACGATGTTCTTCTCCGCAGGGGCCATGCCGAGCGGGCTCGCGAACAAGGAAAAGCAGCGTGTCCGCCAGCTTTACGCAGAGGGCAAGGCGACGCGCGCCGAGCTCCTCGAAAGCGAATCCGCGAGCTATCACGCGCCGGGCGTGTGCACGTTCTACGGCACCGCCAATTCCAACCTGATGATGCTCGACCTGATGGGGCTGACGCTTCCCGGATCAGCCTACATCAATCCAGGTACTCCGCTGCGCCAGGCGCTGACGCGTGCCGGCGTCCACCGCCTTGCTGCGATCACGCGCGATGGCAACGAGTTCAGGCCGCTGGCGCAATGCGTCGACGAAAGGGCGATCGTCAATGCCACCGTGGGCCTGCTTGCGACGGGCGGTTCGACCAACGACGCGATCCACATTCCCGCGTTCGCCAGGGCGGCGGGAATCCGCGTCGACTGGAGCGATATGGCCGAGCTGAGCCATGCGGTGCCGTTGCTCGCGCGCGTCTACCCAAATGGGGCGGGCGATGTGAACGCATTCCAGGCCGCCGGCGGTCTGGGCTTCGTCATTCGCGAACTGCTCGCGGCCGGGCTCGTTCACCGCGACATAAGCACCGTGTTCGGGGACGATCTTTCCGCCTTCGCCCGGGAACCGTGGCTCGACGGCGACGCGCTTGCGTGGCGCGATCCTGGGGCGAGCGGCGACGAAACGATCCTGCGCGGTGCCGCAAACCCGTTCCAGGCCGACGGAGGCATGCGGTTGCTCGCGGGCAACCTCGGCCGCGCGATCTTCAAGACCAGTGCCGTCGATCCCGCGCGCTGGACGATAGAAGCACCCTGCCGGGTGTTCGAAACACAGACCGCCGTCGCCCAGGCGTTCGCTGCCGGCGAGCTCGACCGCGACGTGGTGGTGGTCGTCCGCTTCCAGGGCCCCCGCGCCAATGGCATGCCCGAGTTGCACAAGCTGACGCCGGTGCTCGGTGTGGTGCAGGACCGCGGCTTCAAGGTTGCGCTGGTGACCGACGGGCGCATGTCGGGCGCCAGCGG
>DATJHD010000004.1:0-9441 GCA_035494275.1 Croceibacterium sp. | reverse complement strand
GCGCTGACCTCGAAGTACAAGTCCGAGTTCCTCGCCAACATGAGCCACGAGCTGCGCACGCCGCTCAACTCGCTTTTGATCCTCTCCAAGATGCTGGCCGACAACCAGCAGGGCAACCTCAATGAAAAGCAGACCGAGTTCGCCCGCACGATCCATTCGGCCGGCACCGACCTGCTCAACCTCATCAACGACATCCTCGACCTGTCGAAGATCGAATCCGGCACGGTGGCGATCGAGATCGGCGAAATGTCGTTCGCGAACCTGCGCCTCCATATCGAGCGCACGTTCCGCCAGCTCGCCTCCGAAAAGCGGTTGAGCTTCGATGTCGCGTTCGCGACCGATCTTCCCGCGACCATCCGCACCGACGAGAAGCGCCTGCAGCAGATCGTGCTGAACCTGCTGTCGAACGCCTTCAAGTTCACCTCCGACGGCGCCGTCACGCTGTCAGTGCGCAAGGCACACGAAGGGTGGAGCAAGACCCACCCGGTCCTCGGCGAGGCCAAGGAGGCTATCGAGATCGCGGTCGGCGATACCGGCATCGGCATTCCGGAAGACAAGCAGCGCCTGATCTTCGAGGCGTTCCAGCAGGCCGACGGCACGACCAGCCGCAAGTACGGCGGCACCGGCCTCGGGCTGTCGATCAGCCGCGAAATCGCGAGCCTGCTCGGCGGCGAGATCCAGGTTCGCTCGGCGGTCGGCAAGGGCTCGACGTTCACCCTTTTCGTGCCGCTCAAATCGCCCGGTGTCGCCCCGGCGCTGGCCCTGCCCAGCGCCGGCATCGCCGATCCCGACGCGGTCCCGCCGGCGACGATCGTGGCCGACGACCGCGACGAACTCGAGGGATCGCCGTTCGTGCTCGTCGTCGAGGACGATCCGACATTCGCCTCCGTTCTCCTCGACATTGCCCATGAGGCCAAGCTCAAGGGCGTGATCTCGTCGGCCGGCGCCGGAACGCTGGCGATGGTCCGCAGGCTGAAGCCGAGCGCGATCACGCTCGATCTCGGGCTCAGCGACATCGACGGCTTCGTGCTGCTCGACTTGTTGCGACACGACCCCGAAAGCCGCGACGTGCCGGTGTTCGTCATTTCGGGCGCGGAACAAGCGCACCATGCCCTGACCCTCGGCGCGGAGAAAGTGATCGAAAAGCCCGCCGAGCGCGATGAACTGGCGCGGCTGTTCACCTCGATCGCCGGGACCGTCTCGAAGGAGGGTCATCCCAAGCGCAGGAAGGCCAACGGCGGACGGCGGGATCCCCAGCCCCGCCCGCTGGAGCCACTCGAGCTCGCCGGCAAGCGCTTGCTCATCGTCGACGACGACATCCGCAATATCTACTCGCTGGCGAGCGTGCTCGAAGCCCACGGGGCCGAGGTGGTCCACGCCGAACGCGGGGCCGAAGGTATCGCGATGCTCGAGGAGGATCCATCGATCGATGTCGCGCTCATCGACATCATGATGCCCGAGATGGACGGCTATGAGACCATGCGTCGCATCCGCGCCAATCCGCGCCTCGCGCGTATTCCCCTGATCTCGGTCACGGCCAAGGCGATGAAGGGTGACCGGCAGAAGTGCCTCGATGCCGGCGCCTCGGACTACATTGCCAAGCCGGTCGACATCGACCTGCTGTTCGCGCTCCTACGGGTGTGGATCGGCCGGGCGAGGGTCGGCGGCTCACTCGATGGCGGGCTGATCGCAGAGAAGGTCGGCTGATGGCGAGATCGTCCGCCGTCATGGCGCGCCTTCGCTCGACCAATATCTCGACCGAGCGGGCGCGGCGGCCACGCGTGCTGCTGGTCGACGACGACGAGCGCAATCTGCTCGCGCTGTCCGAAGTGCTCGATCCGATTGCCGACGTGGTGACGGCGACATCGGGGCGCGCGGCCCTGCGCGAGCTCCTGCGCGGCGAGTTCGCCGTCATCCTGCTCGACGTGTTCATGCCGGAAATGGACGGCTACGAAACCGCCTCGCTGATCCGCAAGCGGTCGCAAACCGCCCGCATTCCGATCATCTTCCTCTCGGCGGTCAACAAGGAAACCGAGCACCTGATGCGCGGCTACGCGATGGGTGCGGTCGATTACGTCTTCAAGCCGGTCGACCCGGTGGTCCTGAAGTCGAAGGTCGCTGTGTTCGTCGACCTGTTCGAGCTTCGCCAGCAGATCGCAGAGCAGACCCTCGCCGAGCAGGAGCTGCGCGAGGCCAAGCTGCGAGCCGACACCGAACGGCTGGTCGCCGAGCGGGAGCTACAACATGCCCAGTTGCGCCAGGCTGCTCTTCTCGCGGCGCTGCCGCTCGCGCTTTACGAGGCGAGGTTCGACGAGCAGGGGCGGCTGACACGCCAGTTCGTCGGCGGCGATGTCGCGAAAGTCGCCGGCGTCGATGTCGCTGCCCTCGCGTCCGGCGAACTGCGCTGGTGCGACCGCATTGATGCAGCGCAGCTTGCCGAGCTAGAAAGGCGCATCGCCAGCGGCGAGGAAGCGTCGGTCACCGCGCAGTACCGCTGGACGCGCAGCGACGGGACCATGATCCACGTGCTCGACCAGTGCGTCAAATCGGCCAAGACCCCCGGCCAGTGGGTCGGCACACTGATCGACATCACCAGCCAGCGCGAGCTCGAGCAGCAGCTGGTGCAATCGCGCAAGGCCGAAGCTCTCGGTCAGCTGACCGGCGGGGTGGCGCACGATTTCAACAACCTGCTCGCCGCCGTTCTCGGCGGCTTGCGCCTGCTCGAAAGCCGCCTAGTCCTCGGCGAGGGGGAGCGCCGGATCGTCGATCACATGCGCCTCGCCGGCGAAAAGGGCGCCGACCTGGTGCGCAGGCTTATGGCCTTCGCCCGCAAGCAGGACCTGTCGCCCAACAGCATCGACCCGCGCAAGCTGTGCGATACGGTCTCGGGGCTGGTCCAGCATGCCCTCGATGATGTCGTGACGCTCGATTGGCAGATCCGCGCGGACGGGCTGCAGATCTACGCGGACGAGGCGCAGCTGGAACTGGCGCTCGTCAATCTCATGATAAACGCCCGTGATGCGATGCCCGGCGGCGGCGCGGTCACCGTCTCGATCGAGCCCGCTCGATTGAAGGACCAGGGAGAATCCCAAGCGGACTTTTCGGAGTGGCTGCAAATTCGCGTGAAGGACGACGGTGGCGGCATCCCCCCGGAGCTGCTCGAAAGGGTCACCGAGCCGTTCTTCACCACCAAGACGGACGGCAAGGGAACCGGGCTCGGGCTATCGATGGTCGCAGGGTTCATCGAACAGTCGGGCGGCGAGTTCCGCATCGCCAGCGAGCTTGGCCGGGGAACCGAGATCGAAATGATCCTCCCGGCATCGCGAGCCAAGGCGACCGTCGCCGCCCGGAAGATCGCGCAGGAGATGCCGGCCCCCCTCGTCGGATCGGTCCTTCTCGTCGATGACGATCCGGCCGTGCGGCTGATCCTGTCCGAGCACTTGCGCGATATGGGCCTCGACGTCGCCGTCGCCGAGGATGGCGAGCACGCTCTCGACCTATTGGAACAAAGCGCCGGTGCGCTCGACTTCGTGCTGACCGACTACTCGATGCCCGGGATGGATGGCGTCTCGTTGTTGCTCAAGGTCGGAGAACGATGGGGCATTCGCGGCGCCATCATGACCGGCAATCCGCAGGAGAACGTGGCTCGGGGGGCAAACCATGCGCCGCTGATCCATAAGCCGATCGATCCGGGCGAGCTGAAGCGATTGCTGGCGCGCGGCTGACGGGCGATCATTCGCGTCACGGGCGCGCGCGACCTGTCAAGGCGGTCCGGATGCCGGCCACTGGGTGCTGAACTCGAACATCGGGCTAGGCTTTTCGGTCATCCTGACCCTCGGCGCCTTCGCGCTGGCCAATTCTCACGTCATGTACGCCCCGGCGATTCCGGTCGCGCTGATCGTGCTGGCGATCGCCCAGATGGGCGTCCACCTGGTCTTCTTCCTCCACGTGACGACCGGCCCGGACAACACCAACAACGTTCTCGCGCTGGCCTTCGGGCTCCTGGTCGTGTTCCTGGTCGTGCTCGGGTCGATGTGGATCATGCACCATATTGCCGTGAACATGGCGCCGATGGGCCAGATGGCGGACGCGCCGTTCTGAGCCGCCTTGCATCCCCGGTCGCTCTGGTTCGCCGCGACAGGCCCCCCGGGTGAACCGGGGCCGTGCGGGCCGGAACTTAGATCGTTTGTGCGGCGCAAAGTGAAATCCCGGGCACGGGCCGGCGAGGAGGACACGGGGCAACAGCAGCGCGCCGATAAGCATATAGTAGTGCCGGATCGTTTTTGCGTTTCTTCCCATTGCCGGCCCTGTTACGCAGGCTCGAGGAGGTGCGTGCCGACGTGTCGAGATCCCGCCTAGCCGAGCCGTCCGCTGCGCAGCGAGCGAACGCGGCCGTGCGGGGCCCCGGACGCCGCCTGCACGGCGCGCTCGCGCACAAGCTCGGAACCGACATCCTCGCCGGCGTGTTCGCGCCCGGCGACGTCCTTCCCGGGGAGGTCGCGTTCTCCGAGGAGCTTGAAGTTTCGCGCAGCGCCTACCGCGAGGCGATCCAGGTGCTCACGGCGAAGGGGCTGGTGGCGAGCCGCCCCAAGGCCGGCACCAAGGTCCTGCCGCGCGACCGCTGGAACCTGCTCGACCCGGACGTGCTGGGCTGGGCCTTTGCCGGCGAGCCGGACACGCAATTCGTGCAGAGCCTGTTCGAATTGCGCGCCATCGTCGAGCCTTCCGCCGCGCGCCTCGCGGCTCTGAGACGCGACAAGGCCGATCTGAAGGCGATGAAGGACGCGCTCGCGACCATGCGCAGCGAGACCCTGACGACCGAAGCGGGCCGCGCGGCGGACCGGGAGTTTCACAACGCGATCCTCCAGGCGACCCGCAATTCGGCGCTCGTGACGCTCAGCGCCAGCATCGGCGCCGCCGTCAAGTGGACCACCCAGTTCAAGCAGCGCTCGCGCGCGCTGCCCCGCAATCCGATGCCCGATCACGTGCGCGTCTACGATGCGATCGCCGCCCAGGATGGCGAGGCGGCCGCGAGGGCGATGCACGAGCTGATCGAGCTCGCGCTCGACGACACCAACAGCGTGATGAAGGCCTGAAGGCCCGAGCGAGCTGCCACCCCTAGCGAATGAGGGCCGCCTCGGCCCATGCGACCGGATCGGGGAAGCGGCTCGGTGCAGGCGTTCGCGCGACCAGTTCGACGAGGGCGACGCCCTTGACGTCGGCGGCCAGCTCGACGGGCCTTTCCCCGGCCCGCATCGGCTTCGATTTCGCGAGAAGCTTGCCGTCGCCATAGACTATGAAGGTGACCGGCTGCCGCCGATTGCGCGCGCTGTCATCGACCCCGACGAACGCGCTGAAGCGCGCATAGCGAGCGTTTCGCACCTCGAGCCGAGAATTTTCGAGAATGCCGATGCCCGTGTCGAAACGGCGCCCGCCGATGGAGATCGTCTCGCCGAAGGGTGTCTCGTCGGCTTGCGCGCCTCCCCATCCGCCGTAGCGCGGGTGCTCGCCTGTGCCGTGCGTTCCCGCCCAGAAGATCGGGCGATAGACCATGGGGTCCGCCTGCGGCACGATCACCCCGTCGACCGCCGGATTCACGCTTCCGGGTTCTTCTGACAGATAGATGCCGTTGGCGAGGCGCCGGCTGCCGCTGGCCCGGAAGACCAGCGTTTCCCTCGGCGCCAGCTTGAAGCCATGCTCCCCGCGAAAGGTGACGGTGCGTCCGCTCCACAGGTCCGTCAGCGTCACATCGGCGTCGGGCCTGAATTTGAGGTGATCGGCCGTGAGGGTGGCCTCGAGCGGGGCGCTCGTGCGATTGAAGATCGCCACGGCCTTGTCGCCGTCGGCGAGCGTCTTGACCAGGATTTGCAGGTCGTCGGAATCGAACGCCAGCACCGCCTGGTTGCCGGCGGCATCCTGGTCGACGGCGATGATCGCGGCGTTGCCCAGGACGTCGAGGAGCGGCGGCGAGGCCTTGCGCATGTCGAAGCCGATCAGCAAGGGAGCGCTCAGCATCGACCACAGCGCGATGTGCGAGCGCGCCGCCGTCAGATGGTCGGCATCGAAATCGCCGGTGCCGACGTAGAGCATGTCGGGGTCGTTCCATGACCCCGGATGGGCGTAGAGCGGGCGGCGCACCGCGCTGTCGAAGCTGTGCAGCATGCGGCCCCACGTCGGCGCTATGTCGTCGCTTGTGCGCGACATGTTGCCGATGTCCTTCGCCCAGGAGCGCACGTCGGCGGCTCCCCACAGGCACAGCGAGAAGACGAAATCGTTGTCCGGATTGTACTTGCGCAGCGCCGCGCCGACGCTTGCGTAAAGCCGGCGGACGGCGACGATGTCGCTGCGGGTGAGCGAATCGCTGTCGATGAGCGGGCTGAACGCGCGGAACCGGCCCGACCTCACCCATGGGCTGTCGGGCGTCATGCCCCTGATGCCGCAGGCGTCCACCTTGATCAGGTCGAAGCCCCACTCGGCGAAGTAGAGCCGGATGTCCTGCTCGACGTGCCCGTAAAGGCCGACCTCGCGCTCGGCGACGGTGCCTTCGGGCTGGTTCAGCCCATCCGTGCTGTAGAGCTCGGCGCAGCTGTTGCGGCCGATATCGGAATAGATGCCTGCCTTGAAGCCGAGCGCGTGCAGGCGATCGGTCAACACACGAAAGCTGGTGCCCCCGTCCGCCGTGGCCGCGGACGGGAAGTTCGCGGTGCGGATGAGGATCCGCCCGTCGGGCTGGCGCCGCTTGAGCCACCAGCCGTCGTCGAGATCGATGTAGCGATAGCCCTTGGCCTGAAGACCGGAGTTGCGAATGATGAGGGCCGAGGCGAGCAGCTTGTCCTCGTCGATCGCGCTGCCGAAGGCATTCCAGCTGTTCCAGCCCATGGGCGGGCGCGGCGCGTTGCCGCCCGCGTAGGCGCTCCACCGGCCCGTGGGCGCCAGCGGATCGGGCGAGCCGCCCGCGATCGCCGGCGCCGCGACGGCCAGCGACAGCATTCCAGCCAGGGCCAACACTCGCAGCCGGACCATATCGCCTGCTCCCTTGTTCCCGCGCGGATTGGGTTCGGGCGGGCCGGAAAGCGCGCGCCAGACCGCAAATCGTCGATACGGCTTGTCTGCGTATTGCGGCGCGTGTCAATCGCCGAGGCGCATTTGCGTTTGGGTCCACGCTTGACCCGGGATGACAGGTGGCTAGATATAGCGGGTATATTTCAACATGTTAATCCGCTTGCGATCCTGCCGTCGCGAGCGCATCAGAATCCAGGTGGCGGATTTGCGCCGCAGGCGCTAATTCAAGACTCAGAGTAAAGGGTGCGACGGCGAGTCTCGAATTCCTTTCTTCATCCTCCAGCAATCCTTCCCAGGGATGAAGATCTGACGGGCGCGCGCGGGAGGCGCGCCCGTCCTTTTATGCGCCGAACCTGATTTCTTGCGCTCAGCCGCCGCGCAGCAACTGCATGACCATCGCTCGCACGCGGCCGTAATTGCCGTTGGCGAGGGGGCCCAGGATACCGTGCTTGTCTTCCGCGACATGCGCCAGGGGATGGCCGTGCGGGCGAAAGACATAATGGTCGAAGAACGCGCGCCAGGCCTTTCTTTCCTCCGGGGGGCGCTCGGCGATTGCAATCATCGCCAGCATCATCGCGGTATAGGGCGCATCGGGCCCGGCGCTGAACTCGTCCCACCAGTAATTGACGAGGACATTGAAGCGCTCCGTCGCCTCCACCCGGTGCCACCACAGCTTGGGCAGGTAGAGGGCGTCACCGGGCGCGAGCTCCACCCGGGTTGCCCGGGCGGCGGCGGCCGCAAAGCGCGGGTAGCGAGGATCGTCGGCGCTCGCCCCCGCCGCCAGGCTGATCGGCCGGCCGGACATCGTGTAGTCGACCGGCCCGACGTAGAGGTCGGCGACGGCATCGGGTGGAAAAAGCGTGAACCGGCGCCGCCCCGTAACGACGCACGCGATATTGTCGAACGTGTCGTTGTGGCATGAGATATCGGATCTGTTGCCGATCCAGATTCGCGGCTCGACGGAATCGGGCACGGCGGGAAGGGCGTTCCCGGCGGAAAATCCGGGCAGAAACACGCTGGTCGGCAGCGAGCCCAGGTACATCGTCCGCTCGTCCGTCGCGGCCGCGTTCGCGCCAATGCGCGCCAGCGCGTCCGGGAGCGTGACCTTGACGCGCTCGAAGTTGAAGCCCTCAAGGTCGTCGGCGTAACTGTACCGGCCGGCGATCGCGGCATCGCCGATGAAGGCTTCCGCGAGCGCGTCGCTCGCGAACCTCCCGAGATAGGCGCACAGGGCTTCGAGCGACTCGTTCGCCGCGCGCACGACCGGCCAGTGGCTTACCGCGCCGCGCACCACCACCGGTTGCGCGTGTTCGGCAATGGTGCGGCGGAATATGTCATGATCGGCGAGCGAATCGGCGGCGAACTCCCGCACGGCGCTCGCATCGCTCGTCATGGCGGCCTCAAGCCTGCGCGGTCAGGCGCTCGTTGCGGCGCCGCGCCAGCACGGCGACCTGATTGAGCGACTGGATGGCGCAGAGCGCGGCCTGCAGGTAGCCGCTGCGAAAAAGCGAAATGATATCGCTATCATGGAGCTCGTTCAGGCTGTCGCGGCTGACCGTATAGAGGCCATCAAGTGTCAGGCTCTGGCCATCGTCGAACGTCATCGAAATGTCGATCGGCTCGATCAGCTTCAGCCGCAGCAGCTCGCCGATGAAAGCGCGGGTCGCGTCGATCCCGCCGTGCAGCTGGCCGAGCAGGCGCTGAATCTTCCGCAAGGCGCTGCTCGGCATGCCATCATCCTCGAACAGCGGGATCGTGGCGCCCTGTCCGAACCGCGGATGATCGCGATCGATGGCGATGTTCTCGCCCGAAACGAAGAAGCCCTGCCGCTGCACCTCGAGCGGCGTGAACGCCGCGTTTTCCTCATCGGCCCCCTCGACCAGCAGCTCGCCGGGCTGGAAGCCGAACAGCGCGGCGGCGTAGAACTCACCGGTCTCGGGATCCTTCGCGAAGAAGATCGGGCAACTGCTCGCCGCCGCCGCAAATTCCTGGAGCACGATCATCACGAAATGCGCGTGGCGTCTTCCCGCGTCGCGCCGCACGCACAGCTCGCGGTGCGCTTCGATGTTCAGGATCTCGAGCCGCTCTGCCACTTTGCCGCCACTCCCAGCGCGTGGCTGCGTTCATGCGCGAGCGCCGGGCCTGCGGCAACCCCTCAGGCGCATAGATTCATTACGCCGACAAATAATTCTTGATAGCGCTACCATTGGGCGATATTGTCCCTCTCAACCGAAGCAATGGAATTCGGATTCGGGAGGATATCTTGCGCGTAAGCCGGCGCTCCTATGAGGGTATCACGAGCGCGCCTTCCGAATTTGTGAGCGCGGCCGAAACGCCGCAGTTGTTGGCGGGGGCAGATTGCTGCCGGCCCTGGCGTTC
>DATJHD010000003.1:0-8514 GCA_035494275.1 Croceibacterium sp. | reverse complement strand
CCAACAGCCTCGATGCCGTGTCCGACCGCGACTTCGCGCTCGACTACCTCGCTGCCGCCGCGCAGAGCGCGCTACACTTGTCGCGGCTGGCGGAAGAATTCGTCATCTGGGCGAGCCAGCCGTTCGGCTTCGTCCGCATGCCGGATTCGCTCAGCACCGGCAGCTCGATCATGCCGCAGAAGAAGAATCCGGACGCGGCCGAGCTGGTCCGCGGCCACACCGGGCGGATCGTCGGCGCGCTGACGGCATTGATGGTGACGATGAAGGGCCTTCCGCTCGCTTACTCGAAGGACATGCAGGACGACAAACCGCCGGTGTTCGAAGCCGCCGGGCTGCTCGGCCTGTCGATTGCCGCGATGACCGGCATGGTCGCGGATGCCGAGTTCCGCACCGACCGCATGCGCGAGGCTGCCGAGCTCGGTTATGCGACGGCGACGGACCTGGCCGACTGGCTCGTGCGCGAAGCGGGAATCCCGTTCCGCGAAGCACACCACGTGACCGGCGCGGCGGTCAGGCTCGCCGAGCACAAGGGCGTCGCGCTCGACAAGCTTTCGCTCGCCGAGATGCAGGCGATCGACGGGCGCATCGGCGCGGGCGTGTTCGACGCGCTGTCGGTCGAAGCGTCGGTCGCCGCGCGCAACAGCCATGGCGGAACGGCGCCCGAACAGGTAAGACAGCGCATTGCCGAAGCGCGCCGTGCGCTGGGAATGGATTCATGAACCGCCGTCTGGTGACCATCGTTCCGCTCGTGCTGCTCGCCGCGTGCGCGCAGGAGAAGGACCTCAAGCCCGTGGCCGGGGCGTCACTGCCGCCGGCGCCCTATGGCAGCGATCATCAGCTGACTGCGCAGGAACTGCTCGAGCGCAATTCGCAGGCCGCGCCGCAGCGCAGTGTCGAACTGCGCACCAAGTCGGAAAAGCGCACCGACGATCCTTTCGATCTCCCGCCGGAGGGCTGACCGTTGGATCATTTTCAACTCCGCGACGGCGAGCTTTACGCCGAGGATGTGCCGCTGGCGCGAATTGCCGATGAAGTCGGCACTCCGGTCTATGTCTATTCGCGCGCCACGCTGGAGCGCCACGCGCGCGTGTTCCGCGAGGCGCTCGAACCCATCGCAAGAAAGCACATCGCTTTCGCCGTGAAGTCGAACCCGAACCTTGCCGTGCTGCGCGTGCTCGGTCGCCAGGGCTACGGGGCCGACGTCGTTTCCGGCGGCGAAATGAAGCGGGCGCTCGCGGCCGGCATTCCGGCTGAGGAAATCGTCTTTTCCGGCGTCGGCAAAAACGCGCGCGAAATGGCCGAAGCGCTCGACGCTCGCGTCGGGCAGTTCAACATCGAATCCGAGGAAGAAGGCATCGAGCTGGCCCGCATCGCCGACGGAAAGGGCGTTCGGGCGGTGTCCACGCTGCGCGTGAACCCGGACATCGATGCCGGCACCCACGAGAAGATCTCGACCGGGAAGGCCGACAACAAGTTCGGCGTGCCGTTCGACCTCACCATCGGCATCTACGCCCGTCTCGCGGCGCTGCCGGGGCTGCAGATGCGCGGACTGGCGGTCCACATCGGCAGCCAGCTGGCGGACCTGAGGCCGCTGGAACTCGCATTCGAGAAGATCGGCGCGCTCTTGTCGATGTTGCGGGCCGGCGGGCACAACGTCACGCACGTCGATCTCGGGGGTGGCCTCGGCGTGCCTTACAAGACCGGTGAGGCGCTGCCGAGCCCGGCCGAGTACGGCGAGATGGTCGCCCGGGTGACCAGGGGCTGGGATGTCGAACTCATGTTCGAACCGGGCCGGGTGATCGCCGGCAACGCGGGGGTGCTGCTGACGCGCGTCATAAGGGTTAAACGCAATGGCAACCGCCCGCCGTTCGTCGTAGTCGACGCGGCCATGAACGATCTCGCGCGTCCGGCGCTTTACGGCGCGTGGCACGATTTCGACGCGGTAAAGCCGACAGGCGAGCGCATGACCGCGCACATCGTCGGCCCGATCTGCGAGACGGGAGATACCTTCGCCCGCGACCGCGAGTGCGACGCGCTCGCCGCCGGGGACCTTGCCGTGTTCCGCACGGCCGGCGCCTATGGCGCGACGATGGCCTCCAGCTACAACAGCCGCGGCTTCGTGCCCGAAGTGCTGGTCGACGGCGACCGGTACGCGGTCGTGGCCGACCGCATTCCGCCGGAAGAGATATACGCCGCCGAGCGGGTCCCGGAGTGGCTCGAGTGAGAAGCCTCCCCCTGTTCCATCGCGTTGCCGGCCGGCCGGTGATCGTGCTGGGAGAGGGAGCGCCTGCCGAGGCCAAACGACGCCTGGTCGAACGGGCCGGGGGGCAGGTCGTCGCGGACCTTGAGGCGGGGATCAAAGCCGGTGCCGGGCTGGCCTTCGTCGCTGTCGACGACGCGCGCGAGGCCGAGGCTGCAGCGGATCGCCTGCGGGCGGCGGGCGTGCTGGTCAACGTCGCCGACCGCCCCGAGCTGTGCGATTTCATGACCCCCAGCATCCTTGATCGCGACCCCGTTCAGGTCGCCATCGGCACCGATGGAGCCTCGGCGGGGCTCGCCAAGCACTTGCGGCTGCGGCTCGAGGCCGTCCTGCCGGACGGAATCGGACGCCTCGCGCGATCTTTGGGCGCTGCGAGGGAGGCCCTCAGGGAGCGGTGGCCAAATTCCGCCGAACGGCGGGCGGCGCTCGACGCGGCGCTCGAGCCGGGCGGGGCGCTCGATCCCATGGTCGAGCACGCCGCGGACGCCGTGACCAACTGGCTGACCAGCGGAACCGGCCGGCAGACTCGGCGCATCGAGCTGACGATCACCACGCGCACGCCCGACGGCCTCACCTTGCGCCAGTTGCAGCTGCTCGGCGCGGCCGACGCCATCCTTTACGATCCAGAGATTCCCGCCAAGATACTCGATCGCGCCCGGGCCGATGCGTGCCGCCTCGCACTGCCGCACGAGGGCCCAATGCCGGTGGGCCTTGTGCTCGTCCTGCGGCGCGGCTGAACCTAGAACAGGGCCCCGGCGAGCGCGTCGAGCGCCGCCTGCAGGATCACCGCCGCGGCGTGGCTGTCGATCCGCCCGGCACGGCGCTTGCGGCTGACGTCCTGCGCGATGAGGTCGCGCTCGGCACTCGCGGTCGACCAGCGCTCGTCCCACAGCAGGATCGGCAGGCCCAGCGGAGCAAGGTTTCGGGCATAAGCGCGGGCGGACTGCGCGCGCGGCCCTTCGCTGCCATCCATGTTGAGCGGCAGGCCGACGACGATCCCGGTGACACGCCGCTCCTGCGCCAGCGCCCGCAGCGCTTCGAGGTCGCGCGCGAACTTCCCTCGCGGCAGCGTATGGCCGGCCGTGGCAAAGCGCCAGCCGGCGTCGGACAGCGCCGTTCCGATCGTCTTCGTGCCGAGATCGAGGCCCAGCAGGACGCCGCCCTCGGGCAGCACCGCGCGCAGCTCGGCGGCGCTTTTCGCGATCAGCGGTGGCGTGCCGCCCATATCCGCATCCTCCGCGCGACGTCCTGCCGCAGGTTCTCCCAGAACAGCGGGATATCGTACACATGGTAGTTGTTGCCCGGCAGCACGTAGGGCCCAAGATGGGGCGGGTCGCCGATCAGCAGTAGGCCGCGCGAGCCGCAACGCGCCGAAACCGCGCCCGGCACCAGCTTGCCGTTCGACAGATCGGCGTTCGGCACCAGCGTGCCGAGGTTCGCCGAAGCCGGGGCGGTGCCGTTCATGGTCCCGGTCAGCGGATTGATGCACAATAAGCCCTTGTCGCCCCGCGTCGCTCCGTCGAACCCGGCAGAGGTCTCGTAGCGCTCGAGCAGCATCCCCGGCTCCGCCGGCTCGGCGAAGCTCGACCAGGTGACGATGCAGCCGGCCTGGTCGGCCCTGGCGCACGCCGGCAGGCCGAGGGCCAAGAGGTCGTGTTGGACCGATATCGGCCATCCGATCGGGTAGGCGACGGCAATCCTCGCTTCGAGCGGCGTGCCGGCAATGCGCTTGCGCAGAAGCTCGTCGACCAGCAGCGCGCCCTGGCTGTGCCCGGCGAGCACGATCGGCGTATCCGGCGCGACGTGGGCGAGGAATTCGTCGAACGCCTTGCTGACATCGCTGTACGCGAGGCCGAGCGCCTGCTGCGCGTCGGGCGAATTGCTCAGGAACGCGGCGATCGCCGCCTGGCGATAGCGCGGCGCCCAGATCTCGCTCGCCTCGCCGAACGGACTGGCGAGGCCCTTAACGAAAAGCCTGGCCCGCGCCTGTGCGTCCGTGTCGTCGAGCGAGGCGTTCCAGTGCTCGCGACCGAGGTAGCTCGTCGGGTGGACAAAGAACACGGCGAACGGGGGAACGTCTTGCGCGGGATCGCTCGCGCCGGGAGCCAATGCCGGCTGCCAGCGGGCCGGATCGTCGGGCATGCCGGGCCGAGCGATCCACATCCGCGGATCGGCATAGGCATTGGCGGCAAGCGGTTGCTGGGCGACGAAATGCTCTCCCGGCGTGAACGCCAGGCGGGTGAGGGACGCCGGAAAGAGCCGCAACGCGACGAGCGCGGCGAACACCAGGACAATGCAAAGGACGATAAAATAGAGAAACTTACGTGCCATCGACGGCCTTGAGTGCGGCTCGCTCCCGATTGACGAAGTTCGCCCGCCGGGTCAGCCAGACCTTCGTCATCGCCAGCAGCGGATCGGCAAGGAACAACCCGAGGATACCGAACAGAATGCCCATGACCAGCTGGAACGCCAGCACAAGAGCCGGGGCGAGGTCCACCGTCCGCCGCGCGATCAGCGGGACCACGATGTTGCCGTCGACGTTCTGGACCAGGAAGTAGACGAAAATCGTGTACAGCCCCATCTCGGTCCCGCCGGAAAACCCGACCAGCACCATGAGGATGCCGGACACGATGGCGCCGATGTTGGGGATGAACGCGAGCAGGCCGGTGATGATTCCGAGCAGCGCGGCCATCGGCACGCCGTAAATGAACAGCATCAGGAAGATGAAGAACCCCTCGAAAGCCATGCCGACGAGCCGCCCCGCCATCAGCCGGCGCAGGGTGAAGGCCATCTCGTTGGCGGTCTCGTAGAACTCGTCGCGCGCCCTATGCGGCAGCATCCACGCGAGGCCCCGCTCGTAAAGCCTCGGCTCGAACGCGAGGTACAGGCCAATCGTCAGGATCAGCACCAGCGTCGCGCCCGCACCGAGGATGCCGCCGATCGCCCGCGTGACGATGCCGACGCCGCTCGCGAACGTGCCGACGAGCTTGCTGACGTCCTCCTGGTTGGCGGCGAAGCCCTTGGTCTGCAGCCAGTCTATCAGGCGGGTAGCCTGTTCGCCGACGAGCGCGGGAAGTTGCGCGGCCTGCTGCGAAATCTGCGAGCCGGCAAACCAGAACAGCCAGACGATGAACGCGATCGTCAGCGCGAGGACGAGCCCCAGCCGCCAGCCGCGCCCTATAGGAAGCACCCGTCCGAGAAGCCGGGCCCCGCCGTCGAGCATCGTGGCGAAGACGAGCGCGCCGAATATCACCAGCAAGGCTTGCGAAACGTAGACCGCGAGCACCGCCAGTCCGACGACAGCGACCCACACGGCCGCGCGCTTGGCCTCGTTGCGCAGCTGGGGGTTGGCAATGTGCGTCGGGCTGGATCCGACCGGCCGGTCGGCTCCCTCGTCCTCGACGCCCTTGCTCATTTGGCCTTGGCCTTCCCCCTGATCGCGGGGCGCAGACTGGTCCACGCGCGGCCCGGGCGCAAGCCGTTCCACCAGCTGATCGGATTCCACCAGCTTTCCGAGCCGTCGAGCGAGAAGGTGATGAATTCCGCCCGGCCGCCCACGTTGGCGAGCGGCACCGGTCCGTTGAGCCCGTTATAGGGCCCGTCCGGGAAGCGGCTGTCCGCCGAATGATCGCGGTTGTCGCCCATCAGGAACACGTAGCCTTCCGGCACCTTGACCGGAGCGTAGTTGTCGCCTTGGCTGCGCGGATCGTCGTCGAGCACGAGGTAGCTTGCCCCGTTGGGCAACGTCTCGCGATAGGTCGGCGGTTCATAGACGGCTTTTCCGTTCGGCAGCACGGTGCGGTAGTAGCGGAATTCCTCGAGGCACGGCGCGCCGTCGCATATTTGCGCGTCCTCGGGGATCTGCACCGGCGGCTCCAGCTCCTTGGGCACCGGCTTGCCGTTGAGGATCACCTGGCCGTTGACGACGGCCACCGTATCGCCCGGCAGCCCGATCACGCGCTTGATGTAATCCTCGTTCCTGTCGGGCGGGACGGCGATGACGATGTCGCCGTATTCGGGCGTCTTGGGCAAGATGCGCCACGTGCCGCGCTTCAGGATATGCCACGGCAGCGAGACCGAGACCCAGCTCCAGCCGTAGGGATACTTGCTCACCACCAGCCGGTCGCCGACCAAGAGGTTCGGCTCCATCGAGCCGGACGGGATGTAGAACGGCTTGGCGATGAACGTGTGGAACGCGAGCACCGCCAGCAGCATCAGCGCAAGGCCGCGCAGCTCATGCCACCAGTTGACCTTCTCCTTCGGCTTCGCGGTTGCCGGCTTCGTCTCTGGCCCGGTCGATCCAGGCGCCTCGACCTCGGCTTGCGGAGCCTTCGGTTCGGTGATGTCGTCATGCATGGCGGGATCGGCAGTCCTGGAAATTCACAGCGTGCGGGCCTCGATAACCACGAAAGCCTGCGCCCATGGATGATCGTCGGTGAGGGTCAGGTGAATGACGGCCTCATGGCCTTCCGGGACCATTTCCGCAAGCCGCTTGGCGGCGCCGCCGGTCAACACCAGGGTCGGGGCTCCCGAGGGCGCGTTCACCACGCCGATATCCTTCATGTATACGCCGCGGTAGAACCCGGTGCCAACCGCCTTGGAGAACGCTTCCTTGGCGGCAAAGCGCTTGGCGTAAGTGCCCGCGCGGGCAAAGGGCCGGCGAGCGGCCTTCGCGCGCTCGACCTCGGTGAAGCAACGCAGCTCGAACCGTTCGCCGTGACGAGCGAGTGCGGCCTCGATCCGCTCGATGCTGCACAGGTCGGAACCGAGGCCGATGATCATCGCACCGCGTCCATCAGCTCGCGCATCCGCCCGATCGACGCCTCCAGTCCGACGAAGATCGCCTCGCCGACCAGGAAATGGCCGATGTTGAGCTCCATGATCTGCGGAATCGCGGCGATCGGCTGGACGTTGGCGTAGGTAAGGCCATGACCCGCGTGCGCCTCGATGCCGTTCTTGGCGGCGAGGGCGGCCATGTCGGCGATGCGCTTCAGCTCGACGGCCACGTGGTCCCCCGTGGCGTGGGCATATTCGCCGGTGTGGAACTCGACGACGGGCGCGCCGAGCCTGAGCGCGGCCTCGACCTGGCGCTCCTCGGGTCCGATGAATAGGCTCACGCGGATGCCGGCGTCGAGCAGTCGCGCGACGACCGGTTGCAACCGGTCGTGCTGCCCGGCGACGTCGAGGCCGCCCTCGGTGGTCACCTCCTCGCGCTTTTCGGGGACGATGCAGGCGGCGTGCGGCTTGTGGGCGAGGGCGATCTCGAGCATCTCGGCGGTTGCCGCCATCTCGAGGTTGAGCGGCAGGTCGGTGGCCGCCTGGATGCGCCGCAGGTCGTCGTCGCGAATGTGCCGCCGGTCTTCGCGCAAGTGCGCGGTGATGCCGTCCCCGCCGGCTCGGGCGACGATCGCGGCCGCGCGCACAGGATCGGGATGATCCTCGCCGCGGGCGTTCCTGATCGTCGCGACATGATCGATGTTGACCCCGAGGCGAAGCCGGAAGGTCAAGCCTTGCGGCTCCCTGGCTTCTTGACCGGGATCGCCGCGAGTTCGGGCGGGACCTCATCGGGCGCGTAGGTCGGAAAGTTGATCTCGACCAGCGGGAAGAACGGCACGCCGAGGTCCACCTCGCCGGCCGTGCGGTCGACCAGCGCGGCCGCGGCAATCACGTCGCCACCCGCCTTGCGCACGGCCTCGATCGCCTCGCGGCTCGACAGCCCCGTGGTGACCACGTCCTCGACGAGCAGGACCTTCTCGCCTTTCCTGACCTCGAAGCCGCGACGCAGTTCGAAGGTGCCGCTCGGCCGTTCGAGGAACACGGCGTCGACTTCAAGCGCGCGCCCCATTTCGTGGCCGATGATGACGCCGCCCATCGCGGGCGAGGCGACCTTCTGGACATGCGTGCGGATTTCGCGCGGCAGCTTCTGCACCAGCGCACGGGCCAGCCGCCCGGCACGTTCGGCGTTCATCAGCACCAGGGCGCATTGCAGGTAATGCGCGCTGTGCCGCCCGGAGGAGAGCTTGAAATGCCCCTCGAGCAGGGCGTGGCTGGCGCGGAACTCTGCGAGGACCTCGTCGTCGGTCATGATGGTGCTGCTAATCCCCAAACTTGACGGCCGCTAATGCTTGTCCGGCCTGTAGAAAAATCTCCCTAGAAGCGCTTGAGGCATGGGGCAAGCGGGCGTATAGGCCCGGCGAAACCTGCCCATTCGGGCCCGTTCGCGCATTCGCGCGGCAAGCTGACGGAACGGAACT
>DATJHD010000002.1:0-2823 GCA_035494275.1 Croceibacterium sp. | reverse complement strand
GTGACCCTGCGCGCCGACCGCGGGCTCGACTATGGACGGGTCATGGCGGTCATGGGAGAGCTCAATCACGCCGGATTCAACAGCGTTTCGCTGGTCACCAACAGTTCATCGAAAGCCCAATAGCCCAAAGGCCATGGCCATGTTTGCGCATCTTCGACGCGAGGAAAAGTGGGGCCTGGCAATCGCTGTCGCCGCTCACGTCGCGCTCGTGACGGCGCTTCTGGTCGGCAGCTGGCGCTCGCCGCCGAGAATTCCCCCGGCCGAGCGGATGACGGTCAACCTGTCGGACAATGTCAGCCTGCAGTCCGCAGCGCCCAATCCCTCACGGGCCTCGCAGGCGGCGGTCGCGCCGGTGATCGCGCCCACGTCCGCGCCACTTCCGGCGCCGACCAGCGTGCCGGTTCCAGCGTCGATCCAGCCGACCGTCGACCGCACGCCGCCCAAACCCGCGCCCGCGCACAATCGGGCGCCGAAGGAGACGCGTGCGGCGAACGAGCCGGTGAAGCAGCCGCCCAGGGCCGCGAACAACAGCGGCGGCGGTAGCCTTCTCGGGCCGAACTTCCTCAAGGGCCTGACTGCGGGCGAACGATCGTCCTCGGGTACGCCCGCCGCGACCTTCGGCGCCGCCGAGGCCGCTTCACTGGCGCAGGCGATCGCCCGGCAGCTCAAGCCGCACTGGACGGCTCCCGAAGGCGTTGACGCGGACCAGTTGGTCACCATCGTTCGCTTCCGCCTCAATCCTGACGGCAGTCTCGACGGCGATCCGGTGGTGGTGAGCCAGAGCGGCATTACTCCCAGCAACCAGGCGCAAAAGGGTCGCCATGCTGAGCAGGCGATCCGCGCCGTCCGGCTGGCCGCCCCATTTCATCTTCCCGCGGAGCTTTACGACCACTGGAAAGTCGTGACCTCGCGGTTCGACAGAAGGCTCTGACAATGACGTTCCGCTCTGCAGCCCTGCTTCCCTTCCTGCTTTTCGCAGCGCCCGTTTGCGCGCAGCAGCCGCCGCAGCTGCCCCCGCCAGCGCCGCTCCAGCAGCCGCCCGCGCAGGATGAGGGCTTGTCGGTCACCGTCACCGACGAAAGCGCCTGGCAGAACCTGCAGGTCGCCATACCCGCCTTCGCCACCGACCGCGAGCAGCCCACTCCTGCGAACGCCAACGGCACCACCGCGCTGGGCCTGGAGCTGGCGCGGGTGATCTATAACGATCTTCGCAGCAATGCGCTGTTCAAGCCGACCGGCCCGGATTCTTTGCCGCGGCCCGGCTACGCCGAGATCACCGCGCCGGCGTTCAACATCTGGCGCGGCCGCTCGGCGGAAGACCTCGTGCAGGGCTACGTAAGGGCGGGGGCCGACGGACGGCTGACGGTCGGCTGCTATCTTTACGACGTCGCGCTCGGCACCGAGCTGACGCGCGGCGGCTGGTTGGTGCAGCCGGCTGACTGGCGCCGCGCCGCGCACAAGTGTGCCGACCTCGTCTATTCCCGGCTGTCCGGGGAAAGCCCCTTCTTCGATTCCAAGATCGCCTACATCGCCGAGACCGGACCCAAGGGGCACCGCGTGAAGCGGCTGGCGCTGATGGATTCAGACGGCGCCAATCATCGCTTCATCACCAACGGCCAGGCGACCGCGCTGACCCCGCGCTATTCGCCTGACTATTCCAAGATCATGTATCTCAGCTACGTCGCCGGAAGCCCGAGCATCTACATCTACGACATCGGTACCGGCACGCAGCGGCTGCTGTTCCAGACCCGCAACGAGACGTACGCCCCGCGCTGGTCGCATGATGGCCGAACGGTGCTGTTCTCGATGGCCACCGGCGGCAACACCGACATCTACAAGATGCCGGTGAGCGGCGGCCAGCCGGTCAAGCTGACCGACAACCCCGGCATCGACATCGGCGGCTCGTTCTCGCCCGATGGCACGCAGATCGTTTTCGAAAGCGACCGTTCGGGCACGCAGCAATGCTACGTGATGAACTCGGACGGGACTAACCAGCACCGCATCAGCTTCTTCGGCGGCCGCTGCGCCTCGCCGGAATGGAGTCCGCGTGGCGATCTCATCGCCTTCACTCACATCGTCGGCGATTTTCACATCGGGGTCATGACCCCGTCGGGCGGCAACGTGCACGATCTCACGAGGGGATGGATGGACGAAGGGCCGACGTGGAGCCCGAACGGGCGCATCGTGCAGTTCTTCCGCAGCCAGCAAGGGTCGGGCAACAGCTCGATCTGGCAGGTCGATGTAACCGGACGCAACGAACGGCGCCTGCCGACACCCGTCGGCGCGTCGGACCCGGCATGGGGACCGGTATTACCTTAAACGCGTTGTCCCCCAAGAGGGGCTTCAGGGGGCCCAGAGCGACGCGACACGATTGACAAGGAGAATGAGAATGACCCGTGCAGCCATCGTCCTCGCAGCCGCGAGCGCCCTGGCGTTGACCGCCTGTTCGAAGAAGCCCCCGGCGCAACTGCCGCCGGCGCCAGAGGCAACCACTCCGGAGCCGGGCCCGGTGCAGCCGACCGGCGCAACGCCAGGCACCGAAGAGCACTTCAAGCAAGTGATGAACGGCCGTGACGTTATCTATTTCGACACCGACAAGTACAACATCGACAGCGACGACGCGACCTCGCTGCGCCAGCAGGCCCAATACCTGCTGCAGTACCCCAATATCCGCGCGACCATCGAAGGCCATTGCGACGAGCGCGGCACGCGCGAGTACAACCTCGCCCTCGGCGAGCGTCGGGCCAACGCGGCGAAGGACTACCTCGTCAGCCTGGGCGTGCCTGCGGCTCGGCTGACCACGATCAGCTACGGCAAGGAACG
>DATJHD010000001.1:0-3722 GCA_035494275.1 Croceibacterium sp. | reverse complement strand
CGCCCGGCTTGGCGGCGACGAGTTCGCCATCGTCGTCCCCCGCCTGCGCGGCAAGGACGACCTCCTGTCGCTGTCCCGCTCGATCCAGGAACGCATGCGCGCCCCGTTCGTGCACGGGGGCCGGGTGCTCGACTGTCGCGTGTCCTCGGGCGCGAGCATGTTCCCCGAGCACGCGTGCAGTTCGAGGGATATCCTCAAGTGCGCCGATACCGCGCTCTACGCCGCCAAGGCCGCGGGCCGCGCGACGGTCACGCTCTACGAGCCGCAGATGCGCGAGGACCTGCAGCGCCGGGTGACGATGGTGCAGCTCGCCAGGAAGGCGATCGAGGACCATCGGGTGGTCCCCTATTACCAGCCGAAGCTCGACCTGCAGACCGGCCGCGTCGACGGTTTCGAGGCGCTGCTGCGCTGGCGTAACGAGAAGGGTCGCATCTGCCCTCCGGGGACGATCGAAGCGGCGTTCGAAGACCTCGAGGTCGCTGCCGCGATCAGCGACCGGATGATCGACCGGGTGATCGCCGACATGCGCGGCTGGCTCGACCGCGGCATCGCCTTCGGCCACGTCGCAGTGAACGCCTCGGCGGCCGAGTTTCGCCGCGACAACTTCGCGGAGCGGGTGCTCGACAGTCTGCGGCGCGCGGCCATACCCACCCGCTGCTTCCAGCTCGAGGTGACCGAGACGGTGTTCCTCGGCCGCGGTGCCGAATACGTCCACCGGGCCCTCGCGCTGCTCAACCAGCAGGGAGTGCGCATCGCGCTCGACGACTTCGGCACCGGGTACGCCTCGCTGCGGCACTTGAAGCAGTTCCCGGTCGATCTCATCAAGATCGACCAGAGCTTCGTGCGCGACATGGAAATCGATCCCGGCGACGAGGCGATCGTCCGCGCGGTGATCAACCTCGGCAAGAGCCTCGGCATCCACGTCGTCGCCGAGGGCATCGAGTCGGCGCAGCAGGCCGGGAGCCTGCAGCGGCTCAAGTGCGACTTCGGGCAAGGCTTCCTGTTCTCGAAGGCCGTGCCCGCGAGCCGCGTGCCGCCACTCGTCGGCAAGTGGCAGCAGGCGGCCCCGTCGTCCGCCGCGCGGCCGGCCGACCCCCGGCTGCGCCTCGTCGCCAGCCAGCGCTGACGCCCTCTCCGCCCGCCCTGTCGCGTTAGGCCATAAAGGGCAGTTGCCTTTGCGGCCGGATAGTCCGAAGCTTCCGCGCGAGGGATCGCGTGTACCTTCCGGACGGGAGGCAACCGAGGAGAGGAACATGGATGCCATCGGCAATGGCGCGAGAGTCATCGCGCTTGTCGGCCCCGCCGGCGCTGGAAAAACCAGTCTCGCCGAAGCCCTGCTCGAAGCGGCGGGAGCGATCCCCCGCCTCGGATCGGTCGAGGCTGGGACGACCGTCGGCGACTCCAGCCCCGAGGCCCGCGCCCGCGGCGGCTCGACCGAGCTCAACTTCTGCCGCTTCAAATACGCCGGCGACGATTACGTCCTGCTCGATGCGCCCGGTTCCGTCGGCTTCGGTGCCGAGGCCGATTGTGCGCTCGACGTGTGCGACCTCGCCCTGGTAGTCATTCCGCCCGAGCCCGAACGCGCGCCGCTCGCCGAGCCGCTGTTGCGCGAGATCGAGGCGATGGGCGTCCCGCACGCGATTTTCGTCAACAAGATCGACAAGGCGCCCGGAACGATCGAGCAGCTGCTCGAATCCCTCGAGCCCTTGAGCTCCGCCGCGCTCGTCGCGCGCCAGATCCCGATCGCCAAGGGCGACCAGATCGTCGGCTTCATCGATCTCGCGCTCGACCGCGCCTACCATTACCGCCAGGGCAAGGCCTCGGAACAGCAGCCGATCGCCGACGAGATGAAGGACGCCGAAACCACCGCGCGGTTCCACATGCTCGAACAGCTGTCCGACCACGACGATGAACTGCTCGAACAGCTTCTCGACGACAAGCAGCCGGACCTCTCGCTCGTGTTCGGCGACCTCAAGCGCGAAACGGCCGAGGGCCTGATCGTGCCGGTGATGTTCGGCTCGGCGCTCAACGGCTTCGGCGTCCGCCGCCTGCTGAAGTCGCTGCGCCACGACACCCCATCCCCAGCGCAAACCGCCAAGCGCCTCGGCATTCACGGCCCCGCCGTCGAAGTGTTCAAGGTGTGCAACGAGACGACCGTCGGCCGGCTCGCCGTTGCCCGCGTGTTCGGCGGCAACCTCGCCGAGGGCGCGGAGCTCAATTCCGAGCCCGGCGTCGCCCACCGCGCCGGCGCGCTGTTCTCGCTCCAGGGCAGCAATGTCACCCGCCTCAAGCAGGCGCCGGCCGGCGATGTCGTCGGCATCGCCAAGGCGGACGACGTCAAGCCGGGCGATCGCCTCGGTATCGGCGGCGTGCCTCCGGCCGCGCGGTCCGAACGCGAGAGGCGCCGCGCGAATTACGCCATCGCCATCGCGGTCAAGGACCACAAGGACGAGGTGCGCCTGTCGACTTCGCTCAACAAGCTGCTCGAGGAAGACCCCGGCCTTGCCTGGGAAACGCTCGACGAGACCCATGAAACCCTGCTGCGCGGCATCGACGAGGAGCACGTGCGACTGGCGCTCGAGCGGCTGAAGCGCCGCTACGGGCTCAACATCACCACCCGCGAGCCGTCGCTCGCCGTGCGCGAGACGGTGCGCAAGGGCACCACCCAGCGCGGCCGGCACAAGAAGCAGTCCGGCGGGCATGGCCAGTATGGTGACGTGGTCATCGAGATTCGCCCGCTCGCCCGCGGCGAGGGCTTCATCTTCGAGGACCGGATCAGCGGCGGCGTCGTGCCGCGGCAATGGATTCCGGCGGTCGAGCACGGCGTGCGCGACGCGATGGAGAAAGGCCCTCTCGGCTGCCGGGTGGTCGACGTCGCGGTGACGCTCACGGACGGCTCGTATCACACGGTCGACAGCTCGGAGCTTGCGTTCCGCACCGCCGGGCGCATCGCGATGAGCTCGGCGCTCGAAGCCTGCGCGCCGTACTTGCTCGAGCCGATCGCCCACGTGACGATCCAGGCGCCGGGCTCGGCGACCAGCAAGGTGACCTCGGCGATCTCCAGCGCGCGGGGCCGCGTGCTCGACCTCGGCCCGCGCGAAGGCTGGTCGCGGTGGGACACCATCGAGGCGCAGGTCCCCGAAGCCGAGCTGCGCGCGCTCGCAACCGACTTGCGCTCGATCAGCCAGGGCATGGCGACCTTCGAGGCCCGCTTCGACCACCTTGCGGAAGTGAGCGGTCGCCTGGCCGAGCAGATCATCCAGCGGACCAGCGAACCGGCGTGAGCGTTGGAGGGCGCCGGCTCGCCGGCGCCTTTCGGGCATTTTTGAAGCCTGCTGCCGGCGGCGCGAGCCGGCCACCGCACGGCTGCGACAAAAAATTGCAAACCTGAACGCTTGTCGGCGTGGCCATTCGTCCCCAGTTCAGACAAAGTCAATTAGAAGGAATGCGATTGTCCTGCCGCCTCCGCGCTCCGGTGGTCGCTGCAGCGGCAAGAAGGTCACAGGAGAGTTCGAATGCGCAAGTCAATCAGGGGTGCGTTGTTCATCGCCGCCGGCGCCATGCTGGCGAGCGGAACCGCGGCCCTCGCCCACCACTCGTTCGCCGCCGAATTCGACCGTGACAAGCCGGTCAAGCTCGACGGGCAGGTCGTCAAGTTCGAGTGGGTCAACCCGCACTCGTGGATCCACATCAAGACCGCCGACGGCAAGGTCTGGCGCGTC